>NZ_DAOMQT010000001.1:0-280657 GCF_035445465.1 Agriterribacter sp. | reverse complement strand
CAACCAGCCGTTTGAAAAAAGAATTATTCTATTTTTACCGGACAGCAATGATTTTAAATCTCAAATCATTTCCTAATCCGGTAAATAAAAAGGAACGGTATAGCTGTAGAGATAGTCTATATTGCGGTTATGCGAAACAGCGGGCTCCCATTCCTTAACCGACTTTAGCAGCCTCACCACTTCCTCCTGCAATAATGTATTGGCTTCGTTGGTAAAATTAATATTGGTAAGCTTTCCTTCCCGGGTAATAAGAAATTCAAAAGCCACCTCTCCTTCAATACTTTTCTTTAAAGCATCTTTAGGGTATAGTAAATTTTCTATGATGAATGCTTCAAAGTCGTAGGCGTTTTGGGGGCAGGGCTTTTTTTCTATCCTGCAATTACTCCCGGTAACATTACCTGTAGTATCGTAGCAGGTAAGATCCTGTAATTTGTTATGGCTGTATACCTCTATGGTTGCCGGTTTGCCATTAGGATGATACCAGCGCCATTCACCATCAGGCTCGCTGTTAATGTACACGCCTTCGGATTCAGGATTGCCGTTTGCATACCATGTTTTCCATACGCCTGTGCGGAACTGTTGTTGTATAATACCCGAGTCGCTCATTTGCCCGTTTATATGCCAGCTCATAAAAACACTGTCTGCCGTATTATTATTAAAATACGTTAGCGCCCTGCGGTTTCCGTTTGAATAGTAAATGCTGTATAAACCTTGTTTGATCTTTAATTTTTTGTCTGCAAAAAAGCCATGCATCAGCACATTGCCGTTGCTGTACATCGCAAATGCTTCCCAGCCATGCTCATGTGCTGTCATTTTCCCAGGGTACACACTTTGCTTTTTGCCGGTAAGGGCAAGTTGTTCATCAAAATAGCATGCTATGGTATCCTGGGCATGACCATAGTAAAACGATAAAATCAGCAATGAAAGCAGGCAAATCTTCATGTTGTAAAAATATGTAAAATGAGAAGATAAAATGCGAAGGAAAAAGAACCGGTGAAACATAGACGGGTTAACCCGGCGGTATTTTATTTTCTTCAGCAGGCAACCTTTAATCCTTTAACTACGAAGTGTATACTATTCAGCGCTACTCCTTATTGGAACGATAAGCCATCCTTTCATTTTTAAAACCTGATTTGTATATGTTGTACACAAAACGGGCTTCTAACCTTTTTGTTATGAAGCGGGTGCGCAATGCCGGCATGATTTTGATTGCATGTACGCTATTATCTGTTTCCTGCAGTAAGGATAATGAACCTGCGCCGCCCGCAGAAAAAAAGCCAACCATCCAGCTTGCTTCCAGCGCTGCTTTAGGCAGCTATCTTGCGGATACTTTAGGCTATACCCTCTATTATTTTTCTAATGATTTTGACGGGCAATCGCATTGTGCAGGCGGTTGCGCTGCGCTTTGGCCGATGTATTATGCCGGCGACAATCTTACACAGGCCAGCCTGGGAACGGGACTTGATATTGCAGATTTTTCCAGTATCACCACTCCTTCGGGAAAACAAACCACGTATAAAAGCTGGCCCTTATACTATTACGCTCCGGTAGAAGGCGGTTATAATGAACGTGAGGCGGTGGGTGAAACAAAAGGAGAAGCCTTTAACAATATATGGTTTGTAGCCAAGCCCGATTATAGCATTATGCTGGTAAACGCGCAACTCACAGGCCATGACGGTAAAACATACAAAAGCGATTATACGGAAGGCACCGGCAATACCCTCTATTTTTCCGATCCGCACGGCGTTACATTATATGGATTTTCCATAGATAGTTTTAATGTAAATAAATTTACCCGGGCCGACTTTTCCAATAACGCGGTGTGGCCTGTTTACGAAACAGACCAGGTGGTTGTTCCTTCTATACTGGATAAAACATTGTTTACGGCGATAGATGTATTTGGTAGGAATCAGCTTACCTATAAGGGCTGGCCGCTTTATTATTTTGGCGCCGATGATATGCAGCGGGGATCTAATAAAGGCGTTAGCTTTCCCGCGCCCGGCGTTTGGCCCGTAATGGTAAAAGATGCCCCGGAAGCTCCCCAGCCATAATGCCTGTAAAGCCGCACGCACAAGGGTTATCGTCCTTTAGAAAAGAAGTGAGTATAATAAGGCCGGATAACTCTTGTTGTATATATTATGCCGGGATGCTTTTAAGCAGCGCCAGTACTTTTTCATCCACCCTTCCAAAAAAGGAAATACCGTCAGCGCCATTGGCTAATGCATGCTGAATGCCCTGCTTTAGTTCTTCTTCATTTTCAAAGTCGGGCAGGAATAACCCGGCATACAGCGGAAAGCGGCCGTGAAGCCCGCTAACCCCTTCTGCTACGGCATCGCCGATCCAGCTCACTTTTTCCCTGTAAAAGCCATGGTATATCATGGGGCAAATGCCATCCAAGTTCCAGTTCAGCCAATCCTGCCGCACAATACGTTTGGCAACTTCCGGTGTGGGGAAAACCGCTGCGGTAATCTTTTTTTTATGGGTATGGGCAACGGCAGATAACCGGTTAACCACAGCCGTTATATTATCGTACCTGAATTTTCGCCACGAAAGACTTTGGTCAGGATATTGTATATCCAGCGGATCCATGCCATGCAATGCACTGAAATTATTCCGGCATACATTGCAATAACAAAAGTCGTATTCCGGTAACTCCCTGTTTTGTTCAATGCCGTATTTGCTCCACAGGTTAACGGGCAGTATCACATCGCAATAGCGGATATAATCCAAATGAATGCCATCCACATAGTCTTTTGCCAGCGTGTTGTTTACCTGCTCTTCTATGTAGGTTCTCACTTCTTCCCTCGACGGGCAAAGCCAGCGGTAATAATTTACGTAGGGAGGTTTATCAGCGCAGGAATCTCCATTCCTGTTTTTGGCATACCATTCCGGGTGGGCCTGCAACAATTCTTTTTCTCCCCTGTTCATGATCCACATCCACCGGTGTGCTTCTAATTTTTTACTTTTAGCGGTGCGGTAATGTTTTTCGCTGTCTGCTTCAAAAAAAATGCCCCTTATGCCCGCGTCATAGTATGCGGCATATTGTTGCTGGAGGTCTTCTTCCCTGTCTGCCGGGTTGGGGTTGATCCATACCCAGTGTTTGCGTTTTACTTTGCGCCTGCCTGCTGCCTGTGTTCCGGCGGCATAAGGCTGTATGGGCAGCGACAGGGTGGCTGCACCTGCAACCAGCGCTGACTTGATGAATTTTCGTTTATTCATGATCGTTATCTTATGTGCGTGAGCCTGCCGTTTTGATCAATTTGCCAGCCCTCCCTGCCGGCATCGCAGGTAACGGTGGCGGTAAATTGCTTTTCCACCGCCGTTAATTGCAAGGTACATTCATTTCCGGGTTTAACGGTAATTACGGAGGGCAACTGAAGCTGTGAAAGGTTGTCTGCATACTTACCATGGCTTTGCCTGTATTGCTTTTGCTTGTAGTAGATTAGCCAGAGATATTTTTTAGCATCTTCCGATGGGGGTAAACCATATGCTTCTTTTTCTTTTTTAGCATCTTCTGCGGCAAACCACAGATAGCCCCATCGTTCGGGATAATGCATATTAATTACACCCTGCGGCGACCACACCCAATTGTGCTCCGGAAAGGGCTTGCCTGTAGCAGGGTTTATTTTTTTCTTATATTTTCCATCAACGATCTCGGTATCCCATTGCACTCTTGAAAAATTGATGCGCCACCGGTCGCCTGCTTTCACTTCAGGAGCGGCATTGTCTTTTTGTAAAGCACCAAAGGGTATAGCCATTTCAACCGTCCATTTTTTGTCTGTATCACCCGGGTTGTTAAGCGTTCCGTTAATATATACTGCAGATTGTAGTCCGCCGGCATTCCAGGCAGTAGATAAATGTCCCCCGTTGCGGTAGGGCCGTGAAAGAAAAAGGTCGAAGATGGTATTGAGGGCATTCACTTCTATTTCAAAATAATCGTGTGTATCATCATCGGGGTCAATAAATATTTCAAAATCATTATCATGGTATATGATCTGGTCGTGCTGCGTAAGGGTTGCCCATATATGTGGCTCTTCCATTTCGGCTGCGATATACAAATGGGTGGTATTCCATAGCATTTTAAAACGGGTAGCGTGGGCGGGACGTGGTTTTGCATCTCCTTCAATATCCAAAAAATAAGCCGACCACGGCGCTTTTCCCCAGGCAGGCTCGTTCATCTTTCCATCAATACGTAAGCTGTCTTTAATTTGATATGCTGTGTAATGAAGGGGTGGGGTAAAAAGATGCGCATAGCCTTTAAATATATCCTGGGCTTTGCTTTGAATAACAATAAAGCAGGATATGAATAAAATAAAGTATAAATTTTTTTTCAAGTCCGTAATTTCCCTGCAAGATACGTTTCCACAGCCCTCAGCGATACGCAAAAAAAATTGCATTCCTTTTACAGAATGCAATTCAACTATATGTTCAAACCAGTTAAGGCTTATGCCATCGCATTTACCCTTTTGGCCAATTTACTTTTAAGATTGGCAGCTTTATTTTTATGTATAATGCCACGTTTAGCCAGCTTATCTATCATGCCTTCTACTGAGGGGATTGCTTCTTTTGCTTCCTTTTTATCGGTGATCACCTTTAGGTCGCGTATAGCATTACGGGTGGTTTTGCCATTGTACCGGTTCCTGTCCCTGCGTTTTGCGGCCTGGCGCATATCCTTTTTCGTAGCTTTATGATTAGCCATTTTTAAAAAATTTTGGACGGCAAAGGTAGGCGGATATACAATCAAATCCAAATTTTATATAGCAAAACGGCAATTTAGCAGCCTGTTTTTGCTCTATTTCCATTTTTTGAAACCATAGAGAATGAAGGAAAATGAGACGGTATTATGTCAAACCTTAAAATTGCAGGATAAGCGTATAACTACCTGCTTTTGATCGTTGTTTAAGCGCTGATATCACCAAAATCACGTAGGTTTGTACCTGTTCTCAAAAGATAGCCTCATGAAGGATTTTTCGTACATAACCAGTTCAGATCCCGCATACATAGAAAATTTATATAATAATTTCGTAAAAGACCCGGAGAGTGTAGATCCGGATTTTAAAAAATTTTTTGAAGGATTCGATTTTGCCATTGCCAATAGTAAGGACGCGGCAAACGGGAACGCCGCTTATGCAGTGGCAGATAAGCTTTCTGCACCTTATACTACAACCGATGGTGTAGACTGGAAAAAGGAATTAGGCGCTTACCGGCTTATTCTCGGCTACCGGAATAAAGGACATCTTATTGCCAACACCAATCCTATACGTAAACGTAAAGACAGGGGCGCTAATCTTAGCCTGGGTTTTTTTGGATTTAGCGAAGAGGATATGGATAAGAGCTTTTTCGCGGGTAATCTTATCGGCCTGGGCACTACTACTTTACGAAAAATATTAGAACATTTGCAGGCCTGCTATGCAGGCCATGTGGGTATAGAATTCAAGTACATCAGCGATCAGAAAAAAGTAGACTGGCTGACCACTGAAATGGAAAGAAACTTTATTCAGCCGTTTTCCCTCAAGCAAAAAGAAAGGATATTAGAGAAGATCAACCAGGCCGTGATGTTTGAGAAATTCCTTCACACGAAATATATAGGGCAAAAAAGATTTTCGTTAGAAGGTGGCGAAACAACTATCCCGGCATTAGATGCCATTATTAATAAGGCCGCTGAATTTGACGTGCAGGAAGTAGTGATAGGAATGGCGCACCGCGGCCGCCTGAACGTTTTGGCGAATATAATGGGTAAAACCTACGAGCAGATCTTTAGCGAGTTTGAAGGAACGGGTAAGGTTGACCAAACCATGGGTAGTGGCGATGTGAAATACCATCTTGGATTTGGGAGTGAAGTAAAAACACCCGGCGGCAGGCCGATGTACCTGAAGCTTATGCCCAATCCCTCACACTTGGAAGCCGTAGACCCCGTGGTGGTGGGGTTTGCAAGGGGAAGAGCTAATATTTTACATGAGGAAGAATATGAAAAAGTATTGCCGATCCTTATTCATGGCGATGCATCTATTGCAGGACAGGGTATCGTATACGAGGTTTTACAGATGTGTAAGCTGGAAGGATATTATACCGGGGGCACTATTCATTTTGTAATTAACAACCAGATAGGATTTACCACCGACTTTGACGATGCACGCAGCTCGGATTATTGTACTTCGCTCGCAGCTATGGTACAGGCGCCTGTATTGCATGTAAATGGCGATGATCCCGAGGCAGTGGTAAAGTGCGCCGAAATAGCGGCCCGTTATCGTAAAGCATTTCAATCGGATGTATTTATAGACATGGTGTGCTATCGTAAGCACGGGCATAATGAAGGCGATGACCCTAAATTTACCCAGCCTACCCTGTATGCCTTAATTGACAAGCATCCCAACCCCAGGGAAGTGTATGTGAAATACCTGCTGGAACACGGGGAGCCGGAAGCGCAGGAGCTGGCGAAGGGTATGGAAAAAAAGTTCTGGGATGATTTGCAGGATCGCCTGGATGAAGTGAAACAAAATCCATTGCCTTATACTTATCAGCAGCCAGACAAGTGGTGGAAGCAGTTAAGGAAAGCTACAGATGAGGATTTTGAACAGTCGCCGGTTACCGCTATCAGTGGTGAAAATTTTACCACCATTTTTAATGCGATGATGAAGTGGCCGGAAAATTTTACCCCGCTTCGCAAAGTGGAAAAGATCATCCATGAAAAAATAAAGCTGTTTGATAATGAGAAAAAATTAGACTGGGCTACAGGTGAGCTGCTGGCTTATGGCAGTATTTTGCTTGATGGTAAAGATGTGCGTATGAGCGGACAGGACATTTGCAGGGGTACCTTCTCACACCGTCATGCCGTTTTGCAGGATGAAAAAACAGATCAGCCTTACAACCGGCTTAGCGCCATACCCGGGGCCAAAGGAAAATACAGGATATTCAATTCTTTTTTAAGTGAATATGGGGTACTGGGGTTTGAGTATGGCTTCGGACTGGCAAACCCTAATGCGCTTGTAGTATGGGAAGCGCAGTTTGGCGATTTTTGTAATGTGGCGCAACCCATGATTGATCAGTTCATTTCATCGGGCGAGGAAAAATGGAACAGGATGAATGGGATAACCATGCTGTTACCCCACGGGTACGAGGGGCAGGGGCCGGAGCATAGTTCCGGCAGGATGGAAAGGTTTTTACAAATGTGCGCTGAATTGAATATGGTGGTTACCAATGTTACAATCGCTTCAAACTTCTTCCATGCATTGCGCAGGCAGGTGGCATGGCCTTTCCGGAAACCATTGATCAATTTTTCGCCTAAAGCCAACCTGCGTCATACAGGCAGTTATTCATCTGTTGAGGAATTTACCAGCGGAAGGTTCAGGGAAGTAATTGATGATCCGTTTACGGACAATGCCGCAGGAGTAAAAAAAGTTATTTTTTGTTCAGGTAAAATATATTTTGACCTTGCCGCAAAACAACAAAAAGACAACAGGAAAGATGTGGCGCTGGTAAGGGTAGAGCAGCTATATCCCCTGCCTTTCAAACAATTATCCGCCCTGTATGGCAGGTATAATAAAGCAATATGGTACTGGGTGCAGGAAGAGCCGCTGAATATGGGCGCCGCTTCTTTCCTGCAAATGAATCTTAATACCGGTTTGCGGCAATTGGGCCTGCCTGAAATGAATTATGGTGTGATCAGCAGGGAAAGCAGTGCCTCTCCCGCCACCGGTTTCAGCAAAATACATGCACAGGAACAGGGAGAAATTATTGAAACGGCATTTTCCATTTAACTTTATACCAAGGATAAATCAGCATAAACTGAAAAAACATGATTGACATCAAGGTTCCGGCAGTAGGAGAATCTATAAGCGAAGTTACTTTATTAAAATGGGTAAAGCCCGATGGCGCGTATGTAGAGAGAGATGAAGTGATTGCGGAGCTGGAAAGTGAAAAGGCTACATTTGAGGTGAATGCTGAAAAAGCGGGGATATTAAAAACCGAGGCCAAAGAGGGCGATACCATTACGATCGGGTCGGTGCTGGCTACAATAGACGAACAGGCTGCTAAACCGGCGGATACAGCAGTTGTTGCTCCTTCAGCAAATGAAAAACCGGAAGAGAAAGGGGCACCTGCAGCTTCAAAACCGGTTGAAGAAGCCAAAGCTGCGGGCAAGGGAAAAATAGAAGTGAAAGTGCCTGTTGTGGGCGAATCTATAAGTGAGGTTACTTTATTGAAGTGGGCGAAAAGCAATGGCGATCTGGTTAGACGTGATGAAGTGATTGCGGAGTTGGAAAGCGAAAAAGCTACTTTTGAGCTCAATGCGGAAGAAGCGGGCCAACTGGCTACATCGGTAAAAGAAGGCGATACCATTAAAATAGGGGATGTTATAGCTGTTATTGATACAGATATTGCCGTACCCGCTGAACAAGCGGCCGCCCCGCAAAAAACTACTGTTGCGGAAGCAAAACCTGCCGCTCAGCCTGCAGCAACGCATGCTTCGGATGTAAAAGCCACCCCCGTGGCGGCTGCTATTATAGCCGATAAAAAAATTGATCCTGCAACCATAACCGCCAGCGGAACTGCCGGCAGAATCGTAAAAGGCGATGTGCTGGCCGCTTTGGCCAATCCGGGCAAAAAAGCTTTCGATGGTCAGGAGCTGTTTACCCGTAACGTACGCACGCAAAAAATGACCAACCTGCGTAAAACGATCAGCAGGCGGCTGGTGGAATCAAAGAACACGACTGCTATGCTTACCACTTTTAATGAAGTGGATATGACCCGCATTATGGAGGCCAGGAAAGCATATAAGGATAAATTTAAGGAAACGCATGGGGTAGGTTTGGGCTTTATGAGCTTTTTTGCGAAGGCATGTGCTATCGCATTGTCTGAATGGCCGGCCGTAAACGCCAATTTAGACGGTGATGAGCTGGTATACCATGATTACGCGGATATCAGCATTGCTGTGAGCACGCCGCGCGGACTAACCGTTCCGGTTATACGAAATGTTGAAAGCCTGAGTATGGCCGATATAGAAAAAAAAGTGATAGAGCTGGCTAATAAGGCCCGCGACAATAAGTTAAGCATGGAAGAGCTGCAGGGCGGAACCTTTACCATTACCAACGGGGGTGTATTTGGTTCATTAATGAGCACTCCTATTATCAATTTGCCGCAGGCGGCCATACTGGGTATGCATAAAATACAGGAGCGCGCCATGGTTATAAACGGGCAGGTGGTTATAAAGCCCATGATGTATGTTGCACTGAGCTACGACCATCGCATTATTGACGGGAGAGAGTCGGTGAGCTTCCTGGTACGTGTAAAAGAACTGCTGGAGAGTCCGGAATTGCTGCTATTAGGCAAAGATCCCGTAAAAACATTGCTGGAATTATAAAACTGTAAACCTGCTTCCTTATATGAACCCTAAATCACTACTGGTACTGCTGACCGGCATCCTTTTCTTTATTTCCTGCAGCAAAGAAGCATCTTTTGAAAAAAAGAGGGCCGACACTGACAACAAAGGCCCGCTGCTGGTAAAAGTAACGATGCAGCCTGCTGATGCTATGTATACCGGTGTAATTACGCTGACGTACGACAATAATAAAAAGCTGGCCAATATAAAAAGCAAGCTCGAAGGGGAAGTGGACGAACCTTATATAGAGCAGGAAATTGTTTACTCTCGAAACAGTAAAGGCGTTATAGAACGTTTGGTTCAAATTGAGGATATTTATGATAAGGACGGCAACCTCCTGCTGAAGGAAACTGCAACGCTGAACCTGCATTTTACCGGAAGCGGACAATACACGCATGGTATCCGAACTTTTTCAAACAGTGCCGGGGTAAGAGACAGTATTATTTACACATATAACAACAAAGAACGCATAGCACAGGTTAAAGTGCTCAGGAAAGCGTCCAATAGCAATGTGTACGCCGATGAGCAGGTTACCGGCTACACCTATGATGCAAAGGAAAATATTTCGCTGATGACGATCCAGTTTGCCGATTATGGTGTGCTGAACCCGCCTCAGGCTATCAGTTTTCAATACAATGATAAACTTTCACCTATGAACTTTGGTGATGAATCACTTTTAAACGGATTTATCATGGATGGATTTAACTCGCCCCATTGCCTCACGGGTATCAGCGATGTTACGGAGCCGGATAATTCCTGGAATATGAGCTACGAATACAATGATCTGAATAAGCCTGTAAAGGGTGTGTACCATAATCCCGTAACGCAGGAAAAGATGAATTACGCCTATTTTTATCAATAACCTTCTCTTTCGCATTTAATTATTCATTTTTGCAGGGTGAGCAGGTATCATTCTTATGTCAACACTTCCGTTGAAATTGTCAGGCGCTATACCGGCGGTGAGCCACTGG
Organism: Agriterribacter sp.; assembly: GCF_035445465.1. Lineage (NCBI taxonomy): Bacteria > Pseudomonadati > Bacteroidota > Chitinophagia > Chitinophagales > Chitinophagaceae > Agriterribacter > Agriterribacter sp. The sequence goes on along the minus strand of NZ_DAOMQT010000001.1, from coordinate 270,310 downwards.
CCGTATTCCTGGGATCTTTTTTTGCAGCCGGTAAAAAATACGGGTCAAAAGACAGGAAGCAGATCAGCCATCTGTGCTATTGTTATTATCGTACGGGAAAAATGTTCCCGGCCAATATTCCCGCGGGCAGCGATACTTTACAGGGGTATATATTAGCAGGGTTATTTTTATGCAGTTCGCAGCCAAATGAAATGCTGCAGCAGTTAAGCCCGGAATGGAATGAAAAGGTGCATCTTTCTATAGAAGAGAAATATGAGATATTACATAAAAACCTTAATGGCACCAGTAGCCCATCATTCACCATTCACCCTTCACCATTCACCCCTCATTACTCACCGCTCCCTGTTTTTCCCTGGAAAGCAGCGTTGAGTGAAGGAATAGATCATTCCCTCTTTTGCCATTCTTTTTTTATGCAACCCGATCTGTTTATCCGTATCCGTGCCGGTTATAAGACAGCAGTACAGCAAAAATTAGATGCTGCTAATATACCGTACCGGTTCATGAATGAATATTGCATTGCGCTTCAAAACAATACCAAATTAGATGCGGTAATTGAAACCGGTAAAGAAGCCGTGATACAGGATTACAGCTCGCAGCAGGTAGCTGAATTCCTGAAGCCGTTGCGGGGAGATAAAAGGCTGAAGGTGTGGGACTGCTGTGCGGCCAGCGGCGGAAAATCCATACTGGCAATGGATGTACTGAAAAACATAGAGCTTACGGTATCGGATATACGAAAATCCATGCTTGTCAACCTGGAAAAGCGTTTTGCCGCTGCCGGTATAAAATCGTACACTGCCAAAGTAATTGATCTCACTATTCACCCTTTATCCTTCACCCTTCACCACTTACTTTTTGATCTTATTATTTGCGATGCCCCCTGCTCCGGCAGCGGCACCTGGGCACGAACGCCTGAGCAACTGTATTTTTGGAAGGAAGAAAATATATTGCATTATACCACGCTTCAAAAAAAGATCCTTACTAATATTGTTCCATTTATAAAACCCGGCGGACACCTGTTGTATATTACCTGTTCGGTTTTTAAAGAGGAAAACGAAGCAATGGTAAATGAAATAAAAGAAAAGTTTAAGCTTCAGTTATTGAAGATGGAAGTGCTGAAAGGATATGATAAAAAGGCCGATACTTTATTTGCTGCACTGTTAACCTTGCCCAAATAAATATCAAATTCGAAGAAGAAAATCCGAAATCCGAAAAAGCGCCAAGAACCAAATCACAAAAAACAAATAAATCTCAAAGGCAAAAATCCGAAGAAGCTGTCAGATCAGCTATGAGCAAAGAAGGAGTATTCATTCTGCTGTTAGTAGGGAAATCCCCTTGCAACCTGAACCCTGTAACCTCCGCTACTTCATCAACCGCACGATGCGCTTGTTTCCTCCATCGGAGTAGCTGAGCCAGTAAATGCCCTGCGGCAGGTGGGCCAGGTTGTTGAATGCTATAAATTGAATCACACCGGTTTGTGTATCCGTTGTTTTTGCAAGTATTTTCTTACCGGCGGTATTGTATAAAGAAAAAGAAGCTTTGCCATTTACTTTTGGTTTAAGCAATAGGGTAAAACTGCTGGTGAAAGGAACAGGGTATGCTTTCAGCCAGTCGTTGTTCAGTATGCGTTCGGCATTTTGCAATTGCCTTTTTCTGTCTAATATTTCGTATGCGATACGCATATTGGGAATGCCATAGCCCACGCGATCGTCCGGGTTGTTGTATTGATCGGCGCTTCTTTGCACGGCATCAAAAATGACAGCATTGGTAAATTCCGGGAATGCCTGCCACAGGCAGGTGATCAAACCTGCCAGGTTGGGATTGGCAACGGAAGTACCGCTGGCGCTTGCTGGATTACCATCTGTGCCGGCAATTACGGTTCCCCATCCCACGGAAGCAACATTGGGCTTTATTCTTCCATCATAAGCAGGTCCGTAACTTGAAAATCCCGCTACCTGTTTGTTGGCATTTACTGCACCAATAGCCAGCACGTGCTCACCATCTGCCGGAGCTATAATATAATGCCAGCTATCGGTGCCCGAATTACCCGCGCTGTTGGTAACGAATATTCCTTTTTTTACCGCCATTTCCGCGCCTCTTGTAATAATGGTGCTGTGCCCGTTCATGTCGGCGTACGTATGGTTTAAAGCGGGGTTGGTAAACGTATTGTATCCCAGCGAAGAGGTAATCAGGTCAACCCCGAGGCTATCGGCCCTTTCCGCCGCAGCCACCCAGTTCTGTTCTTCCACCGGGTATTCCGTAGCCACATCTTCTGTTCTGAATAAATAAAAATTTGCTTTGGGCGCCGTGCCTACCAACAACCCGGGGCGGTTGGCGGCGATGGTAGAAAAACATACCATTCCGTGCGAATGTTCCTCTGTTACGCTGCTTTTATTGGCAACAAAATCCCAGGTGCCCAATACCTGGTTATTCAGCCGTACGCTGTCGAATGCGGGGTTGGTATCGTAATGGTAAAAGCCCGCGTCTAAAATGGCAATGGTCATGCCTTCACCCCGGAAGCCCTTATTATGTAAGAATGCTCCTTCGTGTATATTAACCTGCGCATACATATTACCGTAACTATAGTAATCGTTGCCACCCTGTACAATATGGCTCCTTTTTACCGGAAAAATCATTTCGCTGAATTTATCTTCTTCATCCTTTTCCCTGCCCGAAACCCTTGGTGCAATACCCGAAACAGCGTGTACAAAAGAAAAGCCGTTTATATTTTGTAATGCAGCCGGATCGGTGGTTTGTATTAATACCTGGTTCAGCCATTTGGAAACATTCAGTATACTCACGGTTCCGGCATTATAAATGCTGTCGAGATAAGCCGGGTTAACCGGAAGGTCTGAACTGTCAATGGTAATCTGCTGTCTTGTTCTTCTTTCGACAGACTTGGCCGATAAATAGCCGGCAGGGTTATGAAGTGAATAAGGATTGTTGTTCTTATCTTTTAAAACAATGATATACCTCGAAGATTGTGCAGGAGCATCCTTTAGTACAAATGCCAGGAAAAAAATCAATAAAGGTGCTATTGTTTTCATAGAACAGGATTGATAATCCTTAGTTGTGTTCAATCATCTTTAGTTTAATACCATAGCCATCGTAGGAATAACGGCTGGCAATAGTATCGCATTTCATATAGCCATCAAGCGTTTCGGCAAGTAAATCGCAATCTACGTCATACGGGCAGGGTGTATCTGGTTGCCCTTCAACAATTACACGGCAATTGCCGAGGGTATTGTTTTTTTGATAGAGCCAGTAAAAAAAATCTTTATAAATGAGGCCAATGTTTTTTCCATATACTTCCACGCTGTAGTTTTTTGAAGCCACATTGTTGGGAAACAGTTCCGGGTCGCCTGTAATTTCATCCGATTGTAATACGGTTACAGTATGCTCCACAGTTTTGTTGCCAATAAGATAAGGCTGCCCTACATTAATGTAATTATATTCCCACGATTTCAGGTAATCCAGGTCGCCATCAGCATTTATATAGCTATTGCCCTGCCAGAAATAGTTCTCCCTCACGGGAGATTTTAATTTTATAAAACGAAGATTGTTCTCAACGTATTCAATAGAATTAGGTAGTGGCGTTACCATAAATGTAGCAATATCTGTCCATGGCTTTAGCCCTGCAGAATCCCTGATCATTCTGCGAATGCGAAAAGCGGGGCGTTCCAGGTTATCCGTTATTTCGGCATCCACTATATCTTTTACCTGGTAGCTATGGATTTCTTTAGTGGTTTCGAAGTTGGTAAATATGGTAGAGTCTAATTGGTATACAATATATTTTCCTACCTGGATGGGATAGTAATCTATAACGGGCACTACGGTAAAAGCATCCGTTTCCCTTTTGCAAAACTGCAGGCTTAAAAAAAGAGGTATCGCCAGAACAAGAAAAAAATATTTATGGCTTTTGTGCATACACAAAGATTAGAAAAAAGCTTTATTACAGGCAATCCAAACAGGCATAAGGTTGCTTATACCCGTTAAAATTAAAAATCGGAAAGTTTCTTTCCGATTGCTAACGTTTTGACTATCTTTTTATTGCAGGGTGGCTATCAGCGGCCATCAGCAAAAAGCAAGCACAGGAGCTATCAGATAGAACTACCAACGATGGGTCGGGGGCTTTCACTTTTCACCATTCACTTTTTACCTCTTACATGTGCAATCAGCTATCCGTGAGCCAAAAACGACTAATGATGGGCCTGGCACTTCTTACCACTCACCACTTACTACTTACCACTTACTACTTACCACTCCCTACTCACCCCTCATGATCACTCCCCCGCCAATCACATCATCGCCTTCGTAAAATACGGCGCTTTGTCCCGGGGCAATACCTTTTACATGATCATAAAAGCTAACCTGTATACCTTTTTCATGGTTATACAGCGCAGCAAGCGCGCCCTGGTCTTTATACCGGATTTTGGTTACGGCTTCCATCCCGTCGGTTATGCCGTTGTATTTTAACCAGTTGAGCTTGCCCACCAGCATTTCCTGCCGGTTCAGGTTGTTTTCATCACCCAAAACAACGGTATTGGTTTCCGGTATAATTTGCGTAACATAGGCGGGCCTGCCCAATGCTATATCCAGTCCTTTGCGCTGTCCAATGGTATAAAAGGGGTATCCTTTATGCTGCCCTATGATTTTCCCGGTTGCATCTACAAAGTTGCCCCCGTTTACCCTTTCCTCCAGCCCGTTTACTCTTCTTTTCAGGAAGCCGCGGTAATCGTTATCCGGCACAAAGCAAATTTCATAGCTTTCGCTTTTTTTAGCCAGTTCGGGATAGCCGTAGTCCAGCGCCATTTGCCTGATCTCCGTTTTACGGTATTTGCCCAGCGGCAGCATGGTACGGCTCAACAGATCCTGCTGCAGGCCCCACAGCACATAGCTCTGGTCTTTGGTTTCATCTGCGCCTTTGCTGATATAGTACCGCCCGTTGGAGTGCTGATGAATATTACCATAATGACCTGTAGCAATAAATTCACAATCCAGGGCATCGGCCCTCTTTAAAAGGGCTCTCCATTTAATATGGGTATTACACATTACGCAGGGGTTGGGCGTGCGTCCGGCAAGGTATTCTTCCACGAAGTTTTCTATTACCGCATCGCCGAATTCGCTGCGGATATCGAGTATAAAATGCGGGAATCCATGTTCCACTGCTGCCATGCGGGCATCGTTAAAGCTATCCACATTGCAGCAGCCGGTTTCTTTTTTGCTGCTGCCTGCACTGGCATAATCCCATGTTTTCATGGTAATGCCCACAACTTCGTATCCTTCGTCGTGGAGCATAAGCGCTGTAACCGTACTGTCTATACCGCCGCTCATTGCCACCAGAACTTTTCCTTTACGGCTCATAATAATTATAAATTAGCCTGCAAAAATACGGAAAAAGCGGCATAGCCGCCTTCGCGGGCTTTTGTTTGCTTTTGTTCCTGATTCTAATGCGTATATTGTATTTTCCGCTGGAAAGAGGCATGGTATAGAATGACGCAAACGATTGATATGCTTCAAGTACATGCTGATAATAAACTGGTAATGCTAAACATGTATAATTTACAGGGCCTTTTATTTACTTAGCGGAAATATTTTAAATGAACCATTAAGTTTGTTATATGAAACATTACGCGACATTTATATTATTGATGAGCCTTTGCCTGGGCAGCTTTGCCCAAAACAGCAAAAAAGCCATTTTCGTTATCGTTGACGGCATATCCGCCGATGTAATTGAAAAATTGAACACACCCGCTTTGGATGCCATTGCCAAAGAAGGCGGTTATACGAGGGCGCATGTGGGCGGTGAAAAGGGCGGTTATTCGGAAACCCCTACCATTTCGGCAGTTGGTTATAATAGTTTGCTCACCAGCACCTGGGTAAACAAGCACAATGTGTGGGATAACGATATTGCCGCTCCTAATTATAATTACTGGACCATCTTCCGTTTTTTTGAAACACAATATCCCCAAAAGAAAACAGCTATATTTTCCAGTTGGGAAGATAACCGTACCAAATTGGTGGGAGAAGGGCTGCCTGCTACCGGGAATATAAAACTAGATTATCATTTCGACGGGCTGGAACTGGATACCGTAAATTATCCTCACGATAAGGGCAGGGATTTTATGCATCGTATAGACGAATCCGTTGTGAATAACGCAGTGGAGCATATTAAAAAAGAAGCGCCTGATCTTTCCTGGGTATACTTGGAGTATACAGATGATATGGGACATATGTATGGTGACAGTGAACAGTTTTATAAAGCGGTGGCAATGATGGATGACCAGATAGGAAGACTGTGGCAGGCTATCCAATACCGCAAACAAAATTTTAAAGAAGACTGGGTGATCTACATTACAACAGATCATGGGCGCGATGCACAGTCCGGGAAAAATCATGGGGGTCAGTCGGACAGGGAAAGAAGCACCTGGATTGTAACGAATGCCAAAGGATTGAATCATTATTTTAAAACGGGCAACCCGGGTGTGGTAGATATCATGCCTTCCATTGCTGCATTTTTAAACATCTCCATACCCCGCGAACAGTTAATGGAAATTGACGGCGTGGCTTTAACCGGAAAATTGTATGCCACCACCGCTGATATGTCGCTGCTGAACAATAAGCTGCGCATTACATGGAAGGCGCTTGAAAAGAAAGGAAACGCGAAGATCTGGCTGAGCACAACCAATCATTTTAAGGAAGGAGGAAAAGATGAATATACCTTACAGGCTACGGTGCCTTTGGCAAAGCAGGAAGCGGTAATAGATGTAAGCAAACTGCCTTCCTCTTTTTACAAAGTAGTGATTGAAACACCGGGTAATATGCTGAACAGGTGGGTAGCAGAGCGGAAGTGAGCGGTCGGTACGCGACGTAAAGAGCGTCAGACCGCATCTGAAAAAGCACCAAAAGACAAATCACAAGAACCAAACAAAATCCAAATTTTAAATCCGAAGGTTCAAATCCGAAACTCGAAGGAGCAATCAGATTTGAGCTATGGGTAGTACAAAAGAAGGGGTATGCATACTATCATTAGTGATAAACTCACCTGATACCTGACTGCTGATAGCCCAATTAACACTTCAAATTTTTACCATGCCGGACATCTCAAAACGAAAATTTATCTTTTTAGTTTTTCTTTTAGCAGCAGGCTCATGTAAAGTGCAGCGTGTGGCTTCTGTTCCTACTAATGCTGCAACACTGGTTACACAGGGCCCGTTATGGGGAGCGGTGTGGCAGCAAAGAGCTTCCGAATATAAAGCGCTGTGCTACCAGGCCTATAATACGGCAAGAATGCAGTTGGATATTTTATTGCAGCAGTCTTACAGCAAGCCCATAGCGTTAGTAACCGACATTGACGAAACCATATTAGACAACAGTCCCTACCAGGTGCATATCGCCTTAAAGAATGAAGAGTACGCGGACGCTTCGTGGATGGAGTGGACAAAAAGAGTGGATTGCGATACCGTACCCGGCGCCTTATCTTTTTTTAAGTATGCTAAAAGCAGGGGCGTGGATGTATTTTATATTACCAACCGCCTGGAAGCTGAGCGGGATGCTACTTTAAAGGATATTCAGCGCTGGGGTTTCCCCGATGCGGTTAACAGCCACCTTACTTTTAAAACCACCACTTCCGGCAAGGAGCCACGCCGGCAAACCGTTGCGGATACACACGAGATCATTATGCTCTTTGGCGATAACCTCAGCGATTTCAGCGCAGTTTTTGATAAGCAGCCTACTGATACCCGCAATGCCGCCACGCGTGATAATGCAGCCCTCTTCGGCACAAAGTTTATTGTACTGCCCAATGCCATGTATGGCGACTGGGAAGGGATGCTATACCAATATAAACACACACTTCCTCCTGCAACGAAAGACAGCATTATTATAAGTGACCTGAAAAAATATTAAAGGTTGCCAACCTCGCTGTTTACGAAATCGTTTGCGTTCGTATGTCTGCTTTATATATAATGTTTAAAGCAAAGATTTCCTGCCTGGGTTGATGCAGGTTGCGTAGAAAACAGTAATTTGTTTCCGCATGCAAGACGAACTGCAATTACAATACTGGGTTGAGCAGGTTGCCTTATTTAATGACCAGGCAGCATACGAAAAAATATTCCTTCATTTCAATGACGGACTATACCATCTTGCCCGTTCCTTTGTAAAAGATGAACAGGTTGCTGAAGAAATTGTTTCCGATACCTTTATTAACCTGTGGCGCAACCGTATGCGGCTGCTTGAAATAGAGAACCTGAAAGTGTACCTCTATGTGTCGGTGAAAAATCTCTCTATTAAATATCTCAGTCGCAATAAACCCCGGGTTGATTTTGATTTGAACAACATATTGTTGCAGCATGTGGCAGGCACAAGTCAGAATCCGGAGGATCTGATGGTTTCAAAAGAAGTGCTTAAATCCATACACGCGGCTATTGAAAACCTGCCGCCTAAATGCAGGCTTATTTTTAAGCTGGTAAGAGAAGACGGGTTAAAGTATAAGGAAATTGCACAAATACTTAATATTTCTGTAAAAACGATTGATGCGCAAATGGCTATTGCCGGAAAACGCATTGTACAGTCGCTCAGCTTTCTCATCCGTAAATAATTTTCTTTTTTTCCCGGTCCTTTTAGGGGATTTTTTTGATTTTAGGTTCTTTTAATCATTCAAAAGAACCTTTACGTGAATGTCGTATAATAAAATCTGGCAACTGGTTGCCCGCAAATTATCCGGTGAGGCATCCCTTGATGAGCTAAAAGAGTTGGAACACCTGTTACAGGAGTATCCTGAAATTGCCTATAAAGTGGATATCTACTGCCAATATTTCGACAATCCTTCCAGCCAGGTTTACCGCACAGACGAAGCAAAAAGAAGGTCGTTAGAACAGTTCCGGTTACAGTTTAACCGCGAATTTAATAATGAATCTGAAGCCGTTCCGTTGCCGCTAACGTATAATAGTGGTGCGGCTATGCACGGTATAAAAAAATGGATGGCGGTTGCTGCGGGTCTGATAACTATAGCGGCAACGGTTTTTTTTATGACCGGAAGGGAAAAGGGAAATGCAGGGATTGCGCAGCATAAGATAAATGAAGTAAATACCATGCCCGGAACGCGATCTAAAACGGTACTCCCCGATGGCACAATAGTATGGTTGAACAGTGATAGCCGGATTAGCTATAATGCTGATTTTGGTAAAAATGAAAGAGAAGTCACCCTTACCGGGGAAGCTTTTTTTGATGTAGCTCATAATGAGTCGGTTCCCATGATTGTGCACGCTAAAACGGTTAGTATTCTTGTAAAAGGTACGGCGTTTAATGTACGCAGTTACCCCGGGAGCGATAAAGTGCAAACTTCCCTGCTGAGGGGTTCCATTGAATTAACGACTAAAGACCGTCCTGAGCAGAAAATACTCCTGAAACCCAATGAAAAAATAACCATTGATGTACAGGAAAATAGGCCTGCTGCGAACAATGATATACCGGCTCCGTCTGCAGGTACGTATAATGGGAATAAGAAAATATATCATATTGATTCACTGAAGCAAAGTACGCTGGCAGATGTAATACCGGAAGTGTCATGGATAGAAAACAGGCTGGTGTTCGATAATGAACCGTTTACAGATGTAATAGACAGAATGGAAAAATGGTACAATGTGGATATCATTCTCACCAACCAGCACCTGGGAGGAAAAAATTTTTCAGGTGTATTTGAAAAAGAAAACATTGCCGAGGCATTATCGGCGCTCCAGATCATTAATTATTTTGATTTCGAAATAATGGGAAGAAACGTTATCATCAAATAAATTAATAACCAAAAAGGATATGCTTATGACATGAACCAATACCCCTCTCCATGAAAAAGAGAGATGCTGTTACATCTCCCTTTATTAGTTAAATCCGGTGCAGGTTTTCTTAACGCGATCACCTGTACCTATTATTAAACTTAAGAAAGTAAAATTATGAAAAAATTGATTGTATCCCAATCAAATGGGGATACGTGTCCAAAATTTCACAAACTGCTTATTGTCATGAAATTAACTGCAATATTATTAATTGTAGTATGTCTCCAGGCCTCTGCAACCGGGTATTCTCAAAATGATGTGAGTATTTCGGTGAAAAATGTTGAATTGAAGAAGTTATTCAGTATGCTTCAGAAGAGCACGACCTACCGGTTCCTGTATGAAGATAAGCAGTTGCCGGCAAACGTGAGGGTAGATGTAGCAGTGGAGAAGGTATCTATTCAAACCCTGCTGAATGACGTATTACGCAATACCTCATTACATTACAGGGTACTGAACAACAACCTGGTAGTGCTGAGCAATGCTGCAGTAAATGAAATCATGAGCAGCATTATCAAAGGCCGGATAACCGATGAAACAGGGCAGCCGTTACCGGGTGTAAGCATCCGTATCAAAGGCAGCACTTCGGGGGTATCTACAGGAGCTGATGGCACATTTACTATAGAAGCGCCGCTGAACAGCGTGCTGGAAATTTCATTCATTGGCTACCTGACGCAGGAATATACAATAAAGAAGGATGACACCATCAGTTTGCAACTGCTACCCGGCGATAAGAACTTAGACGAAGTAGTGGTGGTAGGTTTTGGTACGCAAAAGAAGGTAAACCTCACAGGGGCTGTTGATATGATCACCGCCAAGCAGCTCGAAAGCAGACCCTTAACCAGTTTGGGTGCCGGTTTGCAGGGTTTGATCCCTAATCTTAATATCTCTATTTCTAACGGGAGAGCAACGACCAGTCCGGCTTTTAATATTCGTGGTTTTACCAGCATTAATGGGGGAGAACCTTTAATTATTGTAGACAATGTGCCTTTCACTATGGACGAAGTATCCAGGCTCAACCCTAACGATATTGAAAGCGTATCTGTGTTAAAAGATGCTGCGTCTGCTGCTATTTACGGGGCACGTGCATCTTTTGGAGTGGTGCTCATTTCCACTAAGACTGCGAAAGGAAATAAACTAAATGTAGCAGTAAATTCCTTTATGGCTATCAGAACGATCGGCAAGCTACCGGAATTGGTTACTGACCCTTACCTAGTGATGGAGAATAAACATGAGGCAGGGCGTCCCCTTTATAACCTTTTCCCGGAGGCTGCACGTGCATACGCCAAGCAAAGGTCGGAGGATCCTTCATTACCCGCTGTAATACTCAACCCCGCAAACCCCGACTACTGGTTATCTACCGGCTCTACCAATTGGTTGGACGAAGCTTATCACAAAACAGGTCCTACTTATAATACAAACCTGAGTGTTTCTAAACGCGCTGATAAAATGTCCTATTATTTATCGGCCGATTATTACAGGCAGGATGGTATGTTGAAATATGGCAACGACATTTATAACCGGTACAATCTCCGGGGTAAAATTGATCTGAATATTACCCGGTGGCTCGACATCTCTAACAATACACTCATAACCAGCAGTGATTATGATGCACCGGTATTGATGGATGCTGATTTTTTCTGGAATGTAAACAGGCAGAGTTCTTTGGACGTTCCCAAAAACCCTGATGGTTCCTGGAGCTATGTCGGTGGTTCACTATTGGGAAGAATGCAGGAAGGCGGTCGTTCTAAAAACAGGCTGAATGAATTTCAGACTACTTTTTCTGCAAACATTTCATTGATCAAAGGCGTTTGGGATATCAAAGGCGATGCAACCATTAGAAGAGGTAGCGGGTTGACAAGGTCTTATGATATTCCTATTCCTTACAAAACCGGCCCTAATATCCCCGTGGCTTATACCGGTGCTACTACTAGCTGGGCACAAAACAATACTTTAAGCAATCGGTACAATGTGTACAATGTATATACCAATTTTTATAAAAATATTGGCAATCATTTTGTACAGGGGCTGGTAGGTTATAACCAGGAGTATAGAATTGTTACGGATTATACCGCCAGAAGAAATAATATTATTTCTACTTCCTTACCATCCATAGGGCTCAGTACAGGTACAATGACCCAAAATGAAACGATCACCGATTGGGCAATGCGCGGCGTTTTTTACCGCTTAGGCTATAATTATAAGGCACGTTATCTGCTTGAATTGAATGGACGCTATGATGGCTCATCGAGATTTCCGGGAGATAGACGTTGGGGTTTCTTTCCCAGCGCTTCCGCAGGTTGGGTAATATCGGACGAGGCGTTTTTTAAAGGCATAAATAAAGCCCTTTCTCTTGATATGTTTAAAATAAGGGCTTCATACGGAAGCCTGGGTAACCAAACTTTTAGTTATAGTAATACCTTCCCTTACTATGACTCTTATCCCTACCTGCCTATTTTACCTACCGGACAAGCCAACATCATATTGGGTTCTACCAAACCTACAATTGTGAGCAGCCCCAAACCTGTATCTGATAATTTTAGCTGGGAAAGCATTGCAAGTGTAAACTTTGGTGTAGACCTTTCCATGTTCAACAACCGGTTTAATGTAAACTTTGATAAGTATACCCGGTATACAAGAGATATGCTGATACCCGGACAGGAACTTCCTGCTGTTTTTGGCGCTGACGCTCCTACTGAAAATAATGGCGATCTTAGAACCAAAGGCTGGGAATTACGCTTGAACTGGAGAGATAATACCATGCTGGCAGGTTCGCCATTCTGGTATAACCTCACCTTTACTTTAGCCGACAATCGTTCATGGATTACAAAATATGATAACCCCACAAAATATCTTGGTAATACATATGGCAACTATTACGAAGGAAGAGAGATAGGTGAAATATGGGGGGCTGAAATTGCCGGTTATTTTAAAGATGAGCAGGAAATAGCGAGTTCCCCCAACCAACGAGAATTTGGTGAAGACGATCAGGGGTATAATTTCTATCCCGGAGACCTGAAGTTCGTTGACCTGAATCATGACGGTAAGATTAATTATGGCGACAGAACCGTGGATAACCCCGGCGATATGCATATCGTTGGTAACAAGAGTGCCCGCTATCCCTATGGCATTGATCTTTCTGCTGGTTGGCAGGGAATTGATTTGCGTGTTTTTATGCAGGGTATTGGTAAGAGAGACTGGTATCCCGGTAATTCAAATGTTTACTTCTGGGGCATTTACGCGCAACCCTGGACCAATGTAACCACGTTGAATCTGGATCACTGGACGCCTGAAAACCCCAATGCATATTTCCCTGCTGTACGGGCCTATACTGCAGAAGATGCATTATCGCCACTGGCAAAACCTAATAAAAGGTATATGCAGAATGGCGCTTATATGCGTGTTAAAAACGTAACAGTGGGTTATGCTTTACCAGAGTCATTATTACAACGGTTAAAGCTGAGCAAAGTGCGTTTTTACTTTAGTGCAGAAAATATTTTTGAAATATCGCATCTGAAAGTAAAACTGGACCCCGAATCATTGGGCGACGGTAGCAGGCCGCAGGCGGCATATCCGTTCCAGCGTACCTACTCTTTTGGTTTAAACCTGAATTTTTAATGCACTAATTTCTTTAAGATGAAACGGAGCAAAATACATATTTCTGATATAAAAAAATGTCTATGCGAAGTTCCATCAGACCAAATTCAAAAATAAAAATTAACTGATGAAACGAATTTCATATATACTTTTAGTAGTCACTCTACTGGGTGTTTCGTGTAAAAAAGATTTTTTACAGCGCACACCCGCAACGGCTATTACCGGCAACGATTTTTTTAATACGACGGCCGACCTGGAAACCTATACCAACGGGTTATATACGCAGCAACTTCGTGCAATATGGGCAGACGTAGAGGCGGCAGATAAATTTTCAGATAACATCTCTATTTATACCGGCAGCAGCGAGATAGACAATCTTATTCGCGGAGGTGTAACACCAGGCAATACCAAGGGCTGGGACAGGGACACCTGGGGTATTTTACGCAACATCAATTTTATGCTGGATAATGTTGGTAAAACAACAGGAGACCAGGCTGTCATAAACCATTATATTGGCGTGGCAAGATTTTTCAGGGCCAACTTTTACTATGGTATGGTAAAGCGTTATGGTGATGTGCCCTGGTACTCGCATGTGCTGGGTAATAAAGAGGAAGATATGTTGCAGAAGGCCAAGGATCCACGTGCTGTGGTGGTAGATTCCATAATGGCTGACCTGGAATATGCCGTTGCGAATGTATTACCTGCACATACCAACAATACTTATGTAACCAAATGGAGTGCGTTAACATTGCTGGCAAGGGTTGCTTTACATGAAGGAACCTACCGCAAATACCATCATGAGTTGGGACTGGAATCTTCAGCGCAAACTTTTCTTCAGCGTGCTGTATCTGCCTCGCAGGAAATAATGGATAACGGTGGTTTTGACATTACCGGAACCGGGGCTGCCGGATACCGGGCGTTGTTCACGAGCAATGATCTCTCCGGGAATAAGGAAGTGATTTTTCTCCAGAAGAATAATAAAGAACAGGGCGTTGCCAATAACACACACGTTGTGTTAGACTGGCAATGGGCTTTAAGCTCCAGTTTGGCAAATGAGTTTTTAATGGCAGATGGTACACCGTTCACGTCTCAAAGTGGTTACGATACCAAAACTTTTGTAAACCTGTTTACCGATCGTGATCCGCGTTTAGCCGAAACCGTTATGCCGCCAGGTTTCGTACTAACTCCGGGTGGTAATCCTTATCTTACCCGTCCTAGTTTTGGCGGTTATCTGCAAATAAAGTTTTACCCGCGGGATGCGGCTTTGAGAGGCGGCTGGGTTTTAAACTATACAGATCTGGCCATTTTCAGGTATACGGAAGTGTTACTGACAAATGTTGAGGCAAAGGCGGAATCAGGAACGCTTAGCCAGGGAGACGTAGATGCAACTATAAACAAGCTTAGAACAAGAGTAGGAATGCCTGCATTGGATATGGCGGCTGCAAATGGTACGCCCGACACCTATCTTTCCGGTAAATATCCATTGGTTACCGGGGCAAATAAAGGCGTAATTCTTGAAATACGCAGGGAGCGCAGAGTAGAGCTGGCTTGTGAAGGCTTCCGGCTGGATGACCTGTACCGCTGGAAAGCAGGTTCACTTTTGGGGCAAAACACGGGTGGCATGTATGTGCCTGCGCTGGGTGGCTTGGATGTAACCGGTGATGGCGTGGCTGATATAGCTATTCTTCAATCCAAAGAGGATGAAAGTCCGATAGCTGGTTTGCCGGCCGATGTAAAAGAAAGAATTGTGAAATATTATCTTGCCGACGGAGCTTTTATTTTGTCTAACGGAACATCGGGTACTGTTATGTTTGCCAAGGACGTGGCACAGCCCCGCAGTTTTATTGAACCTAAATATTACTATTTCCCAATTCCTGCTTCACAGATAACATTGAGCAATAAAAAATTAACTCAACCTGCCGGTTGGGAATAAAAAAGTGTGAGACTACAAAATGCCGGTGAGATGCTCAGTTGTTTCACCGGTTTATTTTTTAACTGAAAATATGTTCATGAAAAGACGATTTTTTCTACGCAATGCGTCGCTTGCAGCGGCAGGAGCAGCAGGTGTGTCCAATATACACGCAACAGCAGCCAGGGATACTAAAGATGAATTTAAAAAACCGGTACTTACGGTTGCGCACATTACGGATGTGCATATCCGGCCGAATGACAATATTCCGCAACGGTTTAAGCAATGCCTTGAAGCGGTGAAAAAGCATAAGGTTGATTTCTTTTTGAATGGCGGAGATTCTATCCATGATGCTTCGTATGATAATGTAGAACGGGCAAGAGTAACCGAACAATGGGCGGTTTGGGATGAGTGCATGCAATCGCTGAAAGGATATGAAGTATACAGTTGTATCGGCAATCATGATCCGTGGTGGTCGGCTCCGTCAAAAGAAGATGAAATGTATGGTATACCTTATACTGTAAAACGGTTAGGCATACCACATAACTATTACAGCTTTTCGAAAAAGAACTGGCATTTTATTATCCTCGATGGCAATTACAAGAGCATTACTTTAGGAGAAGAGCAAACGGAATGGTTAAAAAAGGAACTGGAGAAAGTTCCGCAAGGTGATTTCGTACTACTGATGTCGCATTATCCCATACTAACTGTTACGAGTACCTGGGAAGGAGGGCAGCATAAAGATCATAAGGAGCTGAAGCAACTTTTTTATAAGCATAAAGACAAGGTGAGGGTTTGCTTAAGCGGTCACCAGCATTTGCTGGACAGGGCATGGTACAATGGCGTAAACTATTTTTGCAATGGTGCTATAAGTGGTTTCTGGTGGGGTAAGGGAAATGAAAAATCTGCACAACCTTATTATTACCAGGAAACGCCACCCGGGTATGCAATCATTAAACTATATGAAAATGGAGCGGTGGAGAACGGGTACATATCCGTAAATATGTAGGGTTTGGAGTTTAACAAATATATTCCTTTTTAAAAAAGTAACTATTATTGTAATAAATAGCCTTCCCAATTTAGAAATAGTTATAAAGGAATATGACAACACGACAATTACGAAAGCACTACCTGTCTGTTATGGTAGTGTTTTGTTTACTTGCGGGTGCTTTTCGTGGTAATGCCCAGGAACAAATAAAAATTTCACATGGTCCGTATTTGCAGGCGATGACCGATTCGGGCGTGTCAATAGTATGGACAACCAATAAACCTGCCACTGCCTGGGTGGAGCTGGCGCCTGATGATAGCAGTCACTTTTACCAGTCAGAGCGTCCGAAGTTTTTTTGTGCCGCTGATGGTTTGAAAAATGTAGGGACTGTTCATCAGGTAAACTTAAAGAACTTATTACCCAATACCCGTTATCGTTACCGTGTGTATAGCCAGGAGGTTTTAAAGCATGAATTTGTATATGTTCACTACGGCAATGTAGCCGCAACGGCTGTGTACCGGAAACAGCCGCTTACGTTCACTACCCATGGGAAACCGGAACCGTTTGAATTTGCAGTAGTGGATGATATTCATGAACGGAATAATGTATTGAAGCAGTTGTTAAGCCAGGTTGATCTGCCCAACACCGGTTTTGTTGTTTTTAATGGAGATATGATCAATGCCTCCATGAGCGAAGAGCAGGTATTTGGCGGCTTTATGGACACGGCAACAGCCTTATTTGCCAGCGAAATACCCATGTATTACGCAAGAGGAAATCATGAAACCCGCGGACCTTTTGCTTCAAAATTCGCTGCATATTTTCCCGGTGTGGGCGGTCATTTGTATTATATGTTTACTAAGGGTAATGCTTGTTTTATAGTGCTGGATGGGGGAGAAGATAAGCCCGATTCTGATATTGAGTATAGCGGCATTACTAACATGGATGAACACAGAACAGAACAGGCAGAATGGCTCGCCAATATGGTAAAAACAGATGCTTTTAAAAAAGCGAAGTATAAAATAGTGATCTGTCATATACCTCCTGCCGATGGATGGCATGGCAACCGGGAGATCACAAAGAAATGGGTGCCCATTTTGAATAAAGCAGGTGTGCATGTTTTTATTGCTGCGCATGAACATCGCCACCGCATCCAAAAGCCTTCTGAGTCCATAAAGTTTCCTGTTATAGTGAACTCCAATAATAATATTATTAAAGCAAGCATTTCGGAAAAGGAAGCACGCTTTCGTATTTTTGATACGGCAGGCAAGCTGGTTGATGAATTGATTATTCCCTAAAGAAACATCAGATTATATACCTGCTATTGCTGATTTCAGTTAAAATAATCATTGATCACCAACAATATTCATTTGATGAAGAATAAGAAATTTTTTCCGCTTTCATTTTTAGCGATCCTGCTGGTTTCCTGCGCCGGCACAAAATATACTCAAAAAATGGTGCTGAGTTGGGAAGAAAATTTCAACCAGCTTAATGGTTTCGATACAACCCGGTGGTCGAAAATACCAAGGGGAACCCCGGACTGGCAAAAGTATATGAGCCCTTTTGATTCCTGCTATGCCATGCGTGACGGTAAATTAATTTTGCGTGGTATCGTTAATAATAGCCTGCCCAACGATACTGCCACGTATTTAACAGGCGGTGTATACACAAAAGATAAGGTGGGCTTTGGCTTTGGCCGACTGGAAATATATGCAAAGCTGAATGGAGCACGTGGTGCGTGGCCGGCTTTCTGGTTGTTATCGCAGGGCATGAAATGGCCGGATGGCGGCGAGATAGATATTATGGAAAGATTGAACTTTGATTCTATCGCTTATCAAACGGTACATTCTCATTATACCTATAACCTGGAAATGAAGGAACCGAAGCAGGGAGCAACCGGGGTTATCAATCCCGATGACTTTAATAATTACGCTGTGGAGCTGCACCCGGACAGCTTAGTTTTTTTCATCAATAATAAAAGAACGTTCGCTTATCCCCGTATTCAAACAGACAAAGAAGGGCAATTTCCTTTTGATCAGTATAAGTATTACCTGTTGCTGGATATGCAGTTGGGCGGCGGCTGGGTGGGTAGCGTTGATGCCGCAGATCTGCCTGTTGAAATGGAAATTGACTGGGTGAGGTTTTATGCTTTTAAGCAAAAGCATTAGGTTTTTCTACAATTTCCTAAACAGCCACAGGAGTAGCGAGAGCATGACACTAAACAGGATCATGGTAGTAATGGGGAAATAAAAACGGAAATTTTCTTTTTCAATACGGATGTCTCCCGGCAGGCGGCCGATCCAGTGCAGCCTGTCGTGAAAAAAGTAGATCACCATGCCTGCAATGATAACCAGCACTCCTCCTGCAATGATGTATTTGCCCGTTTCAGCGTTCATTGTATAAAATTAAAAAAAGTGAGTGATGCTGCCTGCAACTGAAAAAAGAGAACCATTCCCTGAGCTACTCAAAAAATATGCGTATGGTTTGGTAAAACAAACGGTTTTGCAGATGTGCCGATTGTTTTTCGGCATAACCCTGCAGTCCCAGCAGCCCGGCAGCATTGCCTTTATTAATGGCTATTTCGAGATAGCCTGCGGCGTTAAACAGGGCCAGCTTTTCACCTTCCGGCACATCGGCATAGGTTTCGCTTATTTTATCAATTACTTCGTCTCTTTTAAAAGCAATGGTAAAGCGCCTGCCCTTTCTTTGTTCTTCAAAAGCTTCGCGGGTAATATTGATCACCACGTTTTCAAAATGATCAATAAAAATTATTTGTCCCTCCATCCAGTTTTCGCCCAGCAGCGGGCGCAGCGGGTTTTTTTCCAGTATTTCTATATCCGGAATACCGATGGTATGAATGCTTTGCCCGTTGGCGATGGCTTGGATGCTTTTTCCAAAAACGCGGGTAATGTGCAGCGCGTTTTTGGTTATGGTTTTATCCAGGGGTAGTCCGATCACCAGTTCGGGCTTACCTTCTGCGATCATCGTGAGCAGCCCGTTATCGGCGCATAAAATGTATTGCCGGTTATGAAAAGCCAGGAGCAGGTGCTCATGCCTGTTTTCAAAAAGATTTACCAGCACGATATGAAACGTAAAGTCGGGAAAATTTTTAATGGCGTTGCGGCACAGGTAAGCTGCCCGCGGGTAGTTAAAAGGGGTAAGCTCATGGCTGATGTCTACCAGTGCGCACCCCGGTACGGCTTGCAACAATTGCCCTTTGATGGCTCCCGCCAGGTAATCCTTTTGTCCGATATCTGATGTAAGTGTTATTAAGGGCATGTGCGTGATCAACAATGGTACAACTATATTCGTGCAAAAATAAGAGACTGTGCCCGTAATAAACATTGTTTAACGGAATGAACCTGGCGGATTGGTGTGCAAAAGCTGCCGTAAAGGAAAAAGCATTGATTTTTTTAAAAGTTTGGCAGAATGCCTTTTTCCCTTATTTTTGCACTCCCAAAAAAGAAAGGGGTTTATCCTTGTTGTAAGGATAAATGATTCCGTAGCTCAGCTGGTAGAGCAATACACTTTTAATGTATGGGTCCTGGGTTCGAGTCCCAGCGGGATCACTTAAATTGAAATAGATCACTGAAAATCAGTGGTCTTTTCTTTTTAGTCGAATTTTTAGTCGAAGAACTTACATCCATACTCTTACTTCTTCCTTCACTTTACCCCTGATAACATGTCTTTACAAAGGTACCTGAATTTTTACTTATGCTTATGAAATTGTCCTAATGGATAAATACGGGTAGTATTATACCCTAAAAAGATGTACCTTACAATAAATTGATTTGTGATGAAAGATACAGTGAAGAAGATACAATCCTTTATAACATTCGAGCACCCCATTCATCTGGACTATATTACCCAGCAGTTTTCCAATACCCAGCAAAAATTTCAAAAAGTTGTGCCGGAATGGAGCATCAGCGCCACGCGGCAGAAACTGATAGCCGATTATTGGTTTATTTATGTGATCAGGCATTTTGCTATCATCTTAGGGTTACCTGCTTTGCTTTTTTATCTTATCCCCGGCAATTTCGAACTGCAAAACTTACTGGGCGTTTTTATGGCGGGATTTTTAAGTTTCCCCGTTCTGTACCTGTTTGTTTATCGTCCCAGCTTTGGGGCTGCCTATTTGCCACGGTTGGAGACTATCAAAGAAGCCTATGAGCGTAAAGAATTGGAACATCTGGAAAAATGCCGGAGATCACAACTTTCTAATCTTGCTCTTTGCCTGGTTTTTTATGTTTTTGATAAGGCTTGCAGTATGAATAAACTGCAGCCTAATGATCAGTATGCCGGGATTCTTATCAGGCTCTATGGCGTTGACCAGGGCAGTCTGAAGAAGAACCTTGAATTGATATTTTCAAATGCTGCCAAAAGAAAGTCCCTTACAGATCGTAAAATAACTGAAATCCGAAATAGGTTTTCAGAAGCGTATAACTTTTTTGAAGAAATGAATTTCCCCGAAGGTGTTTCTATTTTAAAACAACTTGAATCAAAGCTTACTTCGACTTAGCTAAAAAATTTCGGACAATGAAAATTTTGTAATTTTAAAATATGGGAAGAGATGCACAAATACGGGATAAACCTCAATTGCCCAAACGTCTTTTTTGGGACTTTAAGTATGAACAGATTGATTGGGTGGCCGGCTATCTTACTGTGATTGCAAGAGTCATCGAACGTGGAAGCAAAGAAGAATGGGAAGAAGTGATTCGCTTTTATGGGCGGGATCAGGTTGTTCATGCATTAAAATATGAGATAAAGTTCCTGGCAGATTATGCCATTAAGGAAGTGTGTGCCTATTTCTCTATCCCCAAAGAGAATCTGTTATGTTATACACGCAAACAGTCGAGACCGGGACACTGGATTTGATAAAAAAGTTAATGATTGATGAGGTGTTGTCTAAGTTTAACCTTGTTGGAGGCACAGCTCTTTCCTTAAATATGGGTCACAGAAAATCTGTAGATATTGATCTTTTTACAGACGCGGATTTTGATGCCCTTTACCTGGCCAATCACTTAGCAAAGACTTATAACGCTACCATTTCTGGTGTTCTTACCAATGGCGTTTTTGCCTTTATTAACGATGTGAAAGTTGATTTGCTCGCACATCAATATCCAATATTAAATCCAATAGAAATTAAAGAAGGCATACGAATGTTATCGCTGGAAGATATCGGGGCGATGAAACTAAATGCTATTCTGTATAACGGAACCCGTTTAAAGGATTTTGTTGACATATATGCGTTGGTTGAATATCTTCCATTGAATAAAATAACGGGGAATTTTATACGGAAATATCCTGAAGTAACCAGCCAAATGGCTCATAACGCACTCCTTTATCACAATGATATAGATATGACAATGAAGATTGACTATATCAGTTGGGAGATTCCCTGGAAGGAAATTGCAGCCAGATTACATGATGCTGTTACCAACGATCAAAAAATATTTCGGAAGAAAAATCTTCTTTCGCGCAAAACCATTTCACCCATTCCGAGAAGAAAAGGAGGGAGAAGGATATAACACTGGGCAGCAAGTGTTTAATTAAATGTTTCCCAACCTTTTATCATTTCTAAATTTCTATTCCTCCCATTTTCCCGGACTATTCTTCTAACCTTAAGTATACTTAGCTTCTTTCCCCTTGCATAAAGTTCCACTTTGCCTTCCTAAAATATAAGGCAATGAAAGGATATGTGAACAATGCAGCTTCGCCAACCCCAATGTTATTTCCTTTTGAACCGGAACAATTCTGGTTATTCATGCGGCAGGTAATCCGGGAAGAAATAACAAACGTTGAAAAAATAAAGCCGGTAAACTCCCGCTATGATACGCCCGGAATGACCTATAAACCTCTGTTTAAGATTTCAGAAGTCTGTCAGCTCTTCCAGGTCAGTAAGCCTACTATTTATGATTGGATACGTCACGGAAAGCTAAAACCTTACAAAATTCGTTCACGGGTTTATTTCCTGTGGCAGGATATCCAGCAGCTGTTACACCCGGCTTCCAGCGACAGTAATACTTCAATCTAAAGAAACTTCTGATTACTTAACAGGGAAATTATTTCGTTATGAACAAACTAACCGTAGCAGAAGCGAGGAAAATAGACATAGTAGATTATCTTTCTTCATTAGGTCTCCTGGGTACAAAAATACAGGGAGAAGATCATTGGTACTTCTCTCCTTTTCGCGATGAGCGAACTCCTTCTTTTAAAATTAACCGCAGGAGCAATATCTGGTATGATCACAGTAGCGGAGACGGAGGAAACATTATTGATTTTGGGATTCTTTATCACCGCATAGATGTACGGGGATTCCTGGAACTATTAGCCAGGGACTACAGGCGAAACGATTTTTCTTTTCACCCGCAATTTAAAAAGGATGGTAATATTGGGTTAGTTGCGGGTGAAAAAGAAAATTTAGCCGATAGCAAAATAGTAGTTACTGCCACCCGGCAGTTATCAGACAAAAGATTGCTTCACTACCTTAATGCAAGATCTATTTCTCCTGAACTTGCCAGTCAATTCTGTCAGGAAGTTGATTTTGCTCTTTATAAAAAGCAGCACACAGCCATCGGATTCCCTAATGGCAAAGGTGGTTATGAACTTCGCAGCAGTTATTTCAAGGGCAGCTCATCGCCAAAAACTTTCCGGTTTGTTGACAACAGCAGTCAGGAATTACAGGTATTTGAAGGCTTTTTTGATTTCCTTTCCTGGTTTTCACATTTTAAAAATGATCAGCTCGCCTGCAACTTTTTAGTGCTAAACTCACTTTCTTTTTTTCAAAAAGCAAAGCAAACGATGGAACAACATAGCTCCATAGGACTTTGGTTGAATAGAGGAACCGCCGGGCAGGCGTGTACTATGCAGGCGCTTAAAAGTAATTCAGCCTATACAGATAAAAGCAATTTATACAAAGACTTTGACGATCTGAATGAATGGCTCGTGCATCAAAATCAACAAAAACAATCAAAATTGAAAACGATAAAACCTACATATTATGGCAGACATTAAAAGACGGACGTTGACCCTTATCAGTGGTAAGCAGATTAAACTATACGGAAACAGCATGGCTATTGGAAGTAGCCTGGAGGTTGGAGAAGGCGCAGCGCCTAATATTCTTTCTTTCATGGAGCAAAGCGAGGATGAAAAGCCCGACGGTACAATGTCGGATTTCACTGCTGAAATTAAACCAAAGAAAGCAAAATCTGTTTCCAAACCCGTTGCAACAGTGCTCAATCCACACCGGTTGACAGTGATGGAGATTTTGGAAATGGCAGATTTTAATATCCAGTTATGGATGCAATTGAAAGATAATATCCGGCGGTATGGTCTTGATAATCCGAAAATCTTTAACCGGGAAATGTAACCGGAGCTGGTGAAAAGAAAAAATAATTACCCTTCAAATTTGCATCATCTGCCAGGATTTCAGGTTAGGTACCGGCAATTTAAAACTGGTAATTCCAAGCGCAGCTAAATAAACAACAGCCGGCAGGTTACCCGGAACGCAACCGGCAAGGTGTACCAAATGTTACACATTCGCAAATTAACCTGTTTGCCTCCGTAGTTGGCAACAGCAATTTAGAACCGGTTTAAAGCCGCATATCCGTTGGATGAGTGAATAATACCAATAGAATTGATAAATCATCTATAACAAACGCTGAATGCACAATAACCGCTTTTCAGGCTGATGAATACAGGGGATGCTTTTTAAAGTTTCAGGTAGCCAGCTATGTTTTGGTAATACCAAAACGCCGGCTCCTTCATCCCGTTTTGAAGGCGGGATTTGGAGGAAGATTTTTTCATGCTATCGCATTCAAAAATCATGGAGGCACAAAATATGACACAGACAAATGAACAGCCAAAAAATAAAGGCGGACGCCCCGCCAAAAGCATTAAACGTAACCAGGTAGTGACGCTCAAATGTGCCAGCTACGAACAGGCAAGGATCAGCGCCAATGCCAAAAAAGCCGGGCTTTCTGTATCAGAATTTCTCCGGGAAATGGGACTGAACGGACAGGTTGTCACCACCGAAAAAGCGTTGCCCGTAGAAATCTTAGCGCTCACTGGTACGCTCAACCACATGGCAGCAAACCTTAACCAAATCGCTAAAAAGCGAAATAGCGTAATTGAAGAATTGAATGCCGCTGAACGTGCAGGTCTTGAAATTCTTTCAAGGGAAGTAAAAGAAGTTGCACAGCTTATCAAAACTTATCTGCAATGATCGGGAGTATATCGCTGGGGGCTTCTTTCTTCCATTGTATCAGCTATTGCCTGGAAGATAAAAGAACATTAACGGAAGAACAGAAAATAAAGAAGTCATTGGAAGATGGTTTACAGCATAAGGACCGGGCAGAAGTACTGGCTTACAACAAATGCTTTGGCAACAAATACGAGCTGGCTGAACAGTTTAAAGAGGTTGCCCGATTAAGCAGGCGGGTAGAAAAGCCGGTACTGCATTTATCTTTAAGCCTCCCTCCCGGCGAACAATTAAACCGTAACCAACTGATTGAAGCCGGTCAGGAACTGGCAAAAGAATTTGGGGTGGACGATAATCAATATCTCATTATCCAGCATAAGGATACTAACAAACAGCATATTCATTTGGTGGCAAACCGGGTAGGTTATCAGGGTAAAGCAGCCAGCACCAGTAATAATTATTTGAAGATGGACAGGCTTTGCCGCCGGCTGGAAAAAAAGTACAGGCTGCAGCAAGTGCTTAGTGCAAAGCGGTTTTTGCCGAAGGAGCAAAAATTAACTCCAAGACATGACAGCCGGAAAGAGAAAATGAAAAATGATATACAGCAGTCGTTGAAGAAAGCAAAAAACTATGATGATTTTGTAAAAAGAATGCAGGTATTGGGCTACCAAATCATAAAGGGCAGGGGTATCACTTTTATAGACGATAAAAAAGTAAGCGTTAAAGGCAGCGACCTGGGCTATTCATTGATGACAATAGAAAAACTGTTGCAGCGGAATCAAACGCAGGAATTGAAGCAGGAAAATATTTCTAAAGTTCAGGAACAGGAAATTAAAAAGCCATCTGCCAATCAACAAATTATTGCCACCAATGCCAGGCTTAGGAGAAGAATTACCGAAAAGCAGCATTCATCCTTCTTCGAGAAATCGCCATTGGAAGAATTACAAAAAGGCATTGGAGGTATTATATCAGAATTATTAAACCCAGGATATCCTGAAACGGATGAGATCAATCCCGAACTGTTAAAAGAAGCGCACAGGAAAAAGAAACGGAAAAAACCAACATGGTAAAGCTTTTACGAATAAAATAAGCAGATCATGGATACGAATAACAATAAATTGAACAAAGAAGAAAAGGAAAATGTATTGCTGGTGCTCAATGAATTTTCACAGGAGTATAAGGTTAATGCCAAAGCAATAAGCATGCTTACAGCAAATGTAAAAGAATGCATTGCTAAAATAAACGAGTTTATTGAAGAATCAAAAAAGGAGTACAAGGGCGGTGAGGATCTTCAACAAATAGAACAGTTGAAAGAAAGGATAGATGAACTAAAAAATTTGATCGTTACCCAGCCAACAGAGGTAAAGCAAGAGAAAAGGATTTTACTTTTCCCGGAACACGACACAAAAGAATATTACGGAACCGTTCTGCGATGGATACTATATATCATTATCGCGACTTATGGATTCTTTTTGTTGAAATATTTAATTGATCTGCTAAAGATTCAACAATGAGAACTAACACTTACTTTGTACCTTGGAACTAACGCTTTTTGTAAAATAACAATGAATGGCTTTTCTAAGATAGTCCATTTGCGTACACTATAGTTGTAACTAAAAAAAATGAAGTATAGAATCCGAAATGATAGATATTGTCAAGTTCTCAATTGGAGTATTTTTGGCTATCGGCGGTTGGGTAACCAACAGCCGCGATAAAAAGTTTCGTTCCTGCTTTCATAGTTTTAACCGATTGGATAAACTTCGATTTTATTCCCCTATATCAATAATTGCCAACTGAAATCAAGCAAAATACTTATTCTGTTTCTGTAGTTACCGTCCAAAGAATCTGTGTTCGTACAGTCCTACCTGAAGATGATAAAAGCTGCGCTGATGCTAATAACGTCAAGCCGCGCTTTCATGAAACTGATTGTTAGCGGTTCAGGCTTTTGTCAGTATATAAACGGTATCAACATTTTTGTGTGGTTTGCATAGTCGTCATAACCTTTGCCATATTTGCCTTTCAGATATTTGTCAAGTTTGGGTGCGTTGTAAAAAGCGAATAAACAAAAAAGAAAAATCGGAATACTCACCGCATACCAATTCCTTGTAATAATCGCATACGCTGTCACCCAAAGCATATCGCCAAAGTAATTGATATGTCTGGAATATTTGAAGAATCCTTCAGTATAAATTCTTCCTTTGTTGTCAGGATTCTGTTTCCATTGGTTACGCAGGATCTCTCCGCCTGTGTTCAACACACATCCGACAATAAACAGGATTATTCCAAATATGTCAATAAAGTCAATAGGTTTAGAAGTCGGCAAAGCAAATAAGGCAAACCCGACAAAATATAAAGCAAAGGCAAACGGCACACTAAAACTTTCTTCCCAGGGGATTGCTCTTTTCAGTAAAACCGTCATCATAAACGCAAATCGAAAAAATGTAATAACGCTAAATGTGAAAATGATCATTCGTCTGCCGGTAAATTCGATTGCATTGTGAATGTGTAAAGTGTTTTCAATCCAGGTTCCTCCCTCCCGGAAAAGTATCCAAAACGATAACCATAGTATTAGAATTTCAAGAACGTGAATAATCACTTTTTGAGGTATGCTTTTGCTGTGTTGTCCGTATAGCTTCATTGCAACTATCTTCTAAAGTTGTACTATGTCATTACTTGCAGAACCCTTCCTTTTGCCATATTCTACTTCGTGAATAGTAAATTTACAAAAATCGAAGTGCAAATTATACAGCATTTCGACCTTTATAATTATGAAATTCAGTTTCGGTTTAAATGACCGTCAGGGTAGCGCCGCTCCTTTTAGAGGAGATCATAATGATAACGGTCTATCGTTCTTTACACATTCACCCACATGCGTTACCTCCCTTACATCAATTAGATGCGCGGCTTCTACCAGCTTTATCAAATGGATGCATACTGTTAGCGGGGCTGTTATAGCGGTAGTATCACTGTTCAGGGCATTCTCCACTACCTGCTCCCAGCACTGCAGCCAGTTACCGAGCGACCGGTAGCTGAAAAACTGCTGAAACACCCGGTAGGGATCACTATATTCTTTTTCAGACAGGCATCGCGGAAGCTCCTTCCACACATCAGCGCTAACATAATGGCTGCAATAGTATTTTTTATGGAAGAGCTCTTCTTTTTTAATGGTAACCACGCTGTGCTTCTTATACCTCAAAGCATAAGCGGCTTTTATAAGCGAGCGGATGAGCTTGCTGTATAACAGCACATCGCCGGGCGGATATTCTTTGTACACGCCTGCCCCACTGGCATGGCATACCAGCTTTTTGATGAGCCTGCGAAAATGGTGCACATGCGCTTCGGCAAAGAAGTGGGCGATTACCTGGTAAGGGTCTGTAATGCATTCGCAGAGCCAGCATTGGGTTGTAAACGGGTCTTTGTGGTGTTTGGTTTTCATCTTTTTATTTTTAGAGTGAGGCTTAGACAGACCTATAAGGTTTTAAAAACCTTACAGGGCTTGCTGTTGCGGCGGTATTACGCCGGGGAAGGCGGTGATGATCTCCCCGCCTGTGCTGGTAATGACCGTAATGGTGGTTACGGTATTGCCCGAAGTATCGTGCCCGAGCGGCGTGCCGGTATCCAGTACCCGCTGCAGGTGAGGGCTGCACGGAACAGGCTCTGGCGGTTGCTGGCAGGCGTCTCTTATACAGGCTACAATTTGCGGTATAGGTATGGTAAACTTGCCGGTAAGCGGGTGACGCGGCACTTTGTAATAATGGCGTTCCAGTATATGCGCCAGGGCTTTGCTGCTTAGGTACGAGCCTTTGCGCAGCAGCTTTTTACGGTGCTTTACGGGCAGTTGCCATATAAGCCCCTCCTGCATTTGCTGCAGCCAGCTTTGGGTATCTGCCAGCAGGAACAGGGCTTGCAGCCATTGGGTTTCGTTAAAATGGATGTTGGCGCTTTGTGCAGGTGTGGCAACGGCGTTGTTCATAACAAAAAAGTTTTAGGCTGGCACCCGCACAAAAAAGGCGTGGCGCTCAACTTACCGCTCCGAGGTACTGGTATACCCACACACGAATAAGAGAGCCCACGCCGTAACATGGGCATTCTGCTTATCATCTCGTGTGTTCAAAAATTACCAGTTTTCGGAACGAGATTCAAAGCGAATTGCTTCAAATAATTTTATGAAGTAATCGCGAAAATATTATTTCAAAATAAAGATAAGTAATTATTTTAATTCACGGTCATTTATAACCGTGAATTTTTTTTAAAATAGTTGAACCTTGATTTACAAATTGGGAGGGAATGGATAAAAATAGTATAGAGTTAATGAAGAATGCTTTTGGTAAAAACTTGCAAAGAATAAGAACCACTAAGCGCAAATCATTGTTGGAGCTGTCATATAACTGCTCCATAGACGAAAGTAAAATCTCAAAAATTGAACATGGAAAATTTGACATTAAAATGTCAACGATATTTGAATTAGCAAGAGGCTTGGAAATACATCCTAAAAAGCTGCTGGATTTTGAGTTTGATTTCGAGGATTGAATTTTATATTGTAAAAGGGTAAATATTGGCGATTATTCTTGTCTATACAGTAATTTATTTCATTCGCTATCCTGAGATAAAATCAATAGAGCACTCTACATTCAGCAATAGACCTAATGGATAACCAGAGGTTTCAATAATTGCCAATTTCGGTTTCATTTAAAATAAAATAATCTTCTATTAATATTGGCTTACCTGTTGTTCTTGAAAAAAAAGTCAATGAGTTCATTCAAGACACTAGTTAGATCCGGTGTTACATTCAATTATGACCACAGGATTTTATTTACAAAATCAATATCAATCGGCGGGTGTTTGTCCTGTCTGGTTTATTGTTCTTTTAATTGTATTGCATACAATAGATACCGATCAAGTAATTTTAAGTGCAAATGAGAATTATTGAGATGCCATTGGTCATATTGTTACACAAAGGAACATAAGGTGTAACGGAAACGGACATGCACAGCATCGTCATAAAAGATATATAATTGATTATTAATTACTTATCATGTTGGCATAGTATGTGGCTGAAGTCCTCAGAGAATTTGAATATATATGTTTAAAAATTATTTCAAGGTAGCTTTCAGGGTGTTTAACAGGAACCGACTGATCACGTTTATTAATGTTTTTGGACTTGGTTTAGCTATGACCGTGGGAATGATGGTAATGATCAGGATGCAGGAGGATATGTCGTACGATAATTTTCACCCGCAATCCGGGAGCATTTTAAGGATCATCAGTGCTTATTACAAAAAATCCGGGTAGCAGTGGCGAATGGCTACAACATCTTTGCCGCTCAGACAACAGATCGAAGGTAATTTTAAAAACGTCCAGGCGGTAGCGAATGTCTATCCCGCATTGAGTGGCAAAATAAAAGTGGACGGTAAAGAATTTTACCTGAACGGAGCTTTCACAGAGCCTTCTTTTTTCGACATATTTGGATTTACATTTCACTCCGGCAATCCCTCAACAGCGCTAAAAGAACCCAATACCATAGTCATATCCCAAACGGCTGCAAAAAAATATTTTGGAAATGAAAACCCACTTGGAAAATTACTTATGCTTGAGACCGGGGAGAATTTTATAGTTACAGGAGTACTGAACGCCCCGCCCTCAAAAACTCATTTTAATTATGAGGCATTTGCCTCCTGGGCCAGCGTAAAGCAGATGGAAGACAGAAAGACGCTGGCTGTGAAATCCTCAGACTGGTTTGCTTTGAATGCAGCATATACTTTTGTAAAAAACACCCCTCATGGAAACAAGAGCGGGATGGATCTGCAGCTTAAAAATCTTGCCACTGCGTTAAATAAAAATAATACTGACGGTGAGGTTACATTTACTGCTCAGGAGTTTGATAAGATCAGTCCATCGGGTGAGATGTTAGGAAATGAAATGAACGGTGTAAGCCCCTGGGGAAAGATTATTGCTGAAATAATAATTGCCGCTGTCATTTTGCTGGCAGCCTGTTTCAATTATACCAATCTTACTGTTGCCAGGGCGCTGAGCCGGGCTAAAGAAGTAGGGATCAGGAAGATCGCCGGCGCAAGGCGTGTGCATGTTTTTGTTCAATACCTTATTGAAGCAATACTGTTATCAATGTTAGCACTTTGCCTTGCATGGATATTTTTGTCCTTGATCATAAGGTATGCTCCTTTCAATGATGAATATGAATTTATTCCTTCTGCTTTCCGGTATAATAGTCCGTTTGTGATGTACACAATTGCCTTTGGATTATTTGCTGGCTTGCTGGCGGGTATTGCACCGGCATGGATGCTTTCTGCATTTACACCTTTGCGGGTAATGAAAAACCTGACCACAGCAAAGATCATGGGTAAAGTAAGTATTCAGAAAGCGCTGATCGTTTTTCAATACAGTCTTTCGCTTTTTATTATAATTTTTCTGCTGACTTTCTACCGGCAGTTTTCTTTTATGGGTAAAGCCGACAGGGGCTTTGCTAAAGACAATATTATGGTTGTACCGCTGAATGGTTTAAAGGCTGAACGCATTATCCAGGAAATCAACAGCATTGCTGGTATACATTCTTCCGGTGCAATGTCTGCCGAAATCTCGAAAAAATTCAGTGGAATGAGCATGCCGGCATGGACAGACGACCCTCAAAAGGCATTAAAACTGCAATACTATTTTGCTGATCCTGGCTTCATTCCTACCATGCAATTAAAAGTACTGGCAGGCAATAATTTCCCGGCAAGCGCCACACGACCTGCAATTGAAAATATTCTTATCAATGAGCAGGCTGCTATCGGCCTGGGGTTTAAAGATTATGAAAAAGCTATTGGCCAGCTTATAAGAATAAACGACACCACCCAAATGCGGATTACCGGTATTCTGAAAAACTTTAATTATGAAGACCCCGGCCGGCCTGTATTCCCGCTTGCATTCAGGACATTGCAGGATGCATATAATTATGTATACATTTCAATTGAAAATAATGCAGACAAGCAGGCGATTGCCCTGAAAGTAGCTTCAACATTGCAAACATCTCTTCATTGCACTCCTATACTGACCTCCTGGCTTGATGAAGATTTGAAACGTGCTAATGATCAAACAGCAACAATATCGCTGTTGGGTTATCTTGCTTTTATTGCAACAGCCATTGCTACGCTGGGACTGTTGGGCCTGGTTACTTATACGGTACAGGTAAAACGTAAAGAAATCAGCATACGGAAAATCATCGGAGCAACTGAAAAGCAACTTGCAAGCATGTTATCCGGAAGGTTTATAAAACTGATTTTTATTGCCGGCTTTATTGCTGTTCCGATTGGTTTTATGGCGGGGCATCTTTTCCTCCAAAACTTTGTGGAAAGAACTACTGACAGCTTGCTCTCAGCATTCCTCTGTTTTGCTTTTTTGCTTTGCATTGGGTTAACCACTATTATTTCCCAAACCTTAAGGGCAGCAGCAACAAATCCCGTAAAGGACTTGCACACTGAATAGTAATAAGCAGTGTTGCACTATTTCGGAAACATTCGTATTACCCCATTATACAAAATCGGGGCTTAAGCCAATACGTGTGAGTAGTAATTCCGTTTTGCTTTCATACGGTATTAATTTTTATTCGATAATTGTACCAATTCATTCTGTTTGATTTTTAATTCGGGAACAGCTACCAATTAGCTGAAAAAGAACAAATCACTTTTGAATTATCGGGTTTGGCAGATAAAATATTAATCGTAATATTGCAATATTAAAATATAATTAAAGTGGGAGCAAGCAAGGCAAATCATTTTACAAACAAACAAAATCAAATAGCTACAATCGCAAAGGCATTGGGGCATCCGGCAAGAGTTGCCATTATAGAGTATCTGTTAAAAGCGAATGAATGTATTTGTAGCGATATAGTAAACGAATTGCCATTGGCGCAACCAACTGTTTCACAGCATTTGAAAGAACTTAAAAATGCAGGACTGATAAAAGGTAGCATTGAGGGCAATGCAATTTGTTATTGCATTGATGAAAAAGCGTTCAATATACTGAAAGAATATTTTGCAAAAATTATTTTGACTGTAACTGATAAAAAATGCTGTTAAGCGTTTTTATTTTTCATAATTGGAATAAAACAAAACAATTAAATAAAATGAATACAGATAAAGAAATCAAAGAAATGGTAAAGCAGAAGTACAGTGAAATTGCTTTACAAAACAAAGAAACCAATAAATCATCCTGCTGCGGTTCGGGCTGTTGCTCAACAGAAGTGTATAACATTATGAGCGATGATTACAACACTTTAGATGGTTACAATCCAGATGCAGATTTGGGCTTGGGCTGCGGGCTGCCGACACAATTTGCAAAAATAAAAAAGGGCGACACCGTAATTGATTTGGGAAGCGGTGCCGGTAATGACTGCTTTATTGCGAGAAACGAAACAGGTGAAGATGGCAGGGTGATCGGTATTGATTTTACGCCTGCAATGATTGGCAAAGCAAAAGCCAACGCCCAAAAATTAGGGTTTGCAAATGTTGAGTTCAGGCACGGTGATATTGAAAATATCCCGGTTTCTTCAAATGTTGCGGACGTAATTGTAAGTAATTGTGTTTTAAATCTTGTTCCCGACAAAGACAAAGTTTTCAAAGATATCTTTCGAGTGTTAAAACAAGGCGGCCACTTTAGTATTTCGGATGTTGTTTTAATTGGTAATCTGCCCGAAGCGCTACGTAAAGATGCTGAAATGTATGCGGGTTGCGTTGCGGGTGCAATTCAAAAAAACGATTATTTGGAGCTCATAAAAACAAACGGTTTTTCAAATATTACCATTCAAAAGGAAAAACCAATTAACGTTCCGGACGATATTTTGAAAAATTACCTGAACGAAGAAGAACTGCAAAACTTCAAATCGGGCAGCACAGGAATTTTTAGTATTACCGTTTATGCAGAAAAATCAAAATCCTGCGGTTGTGGAACAGAATGTTGCAGTTAATCGGTTTTGGACAAAATATCGTAACCCAATTGTTATAGCTACTTCTGTAATTGTGTTGCAACTTATTTTTGGGCTTGATCCAAAATTTTGCATTATCAATATTCTTTGTCTTTTTGTTTAAATATGACACATAAAAAAATATTAGTGCTTTGCACGGGCAACAGTTGCAGAAGCCAGATTGCACAAGGTTATTTGCAATATTTTGCAGGCGACAAAGCGAAGATTTATAGTGCAGGTGTAGAAACCCATGGCGTAAACCCCAAAGCCATTGCCACGATGCAAGAAGATGGCATTGATATTTCAAATCACACTTCTAACAATATTGATAAATATCGCAACATTGCTTTTGACTTTGTCATTACAGTTTGCGACAACGCTAAGGAACGCTGTCCTTTCTTTCCCACAACTGCAAAAAAGTTTCATCAAAATTTTCCAGACCCGACAAAAGCAACGGGCTCTGGCGAAGAAGTTATGCAACAGTTTCGACAGGTACGGCGGCAAATAAAAGACTATTGTAGGCAGTTTGTAATGGAAAATTTGTAACCTGCTGCTTTCAAGAAAATAAATTGATCCCCCGCAATTTCCTGGTGCAAAACTTTACATTCAGGTACAGGGTTAAAAAACAGGATATTTGCTTTCCCTAAGTCCTATAATTTTACCTCCTTGCATTAAACCTAGCTTACACCTCCCATATTATTCTTTTCTAAGAAAATAGTTTGTGTAGGATAGGCAAAGTCTATTTTTTTATTTTCAAAAGACCTGTAAATGTTCAGCAGGACCTCCTGTTGCGTGTTCATATACTTGTTGTAATCGGAGGAGAGTATATAATATACAAATTCAAAGTTCAGGCTGAAATCGCCCATACTGGCAAAGTGTCCCCGGTCGTATATCACATCGTTTTTCTTTTCAATAATTTCTTTAACAAGCTGCGGTATGCTTTCCAGCGCATCTGCCGGGGTTTGATAGGTAACGCCGATACTGAACACTACCCTTCTTTTTTGCAAGCGCTTGTAGTTGTGCACACGGGAGTCCGTAAGGTCTTTATTGGAGCAGATAAGCTGCTCTCCGGATAATGTTCTCAGCCGCGTGGTTTTTATACCGATATATTCTACCACACCCATTTTGTCGTCAATAATGATAAAATCACCGATCTCAAAAGGTCTGTCGAACAGGATAACAAAATAGCTGAACAGGTCGCCCAGAATGGTTTGTGCTGCCAGCGCAATAGCAATACCTCCAATGCCGAGCCCGGCAATAATTGAGGTTACATCGTACCCGAGATTGCTCAGCAGGAACACAATACCCAGTATCCATACAGCCACCTTAACAATTACCAGCAATCCCCTGGCCTGCTTTTGCTTCAGGTCGCCGTCTTCCTGCCTCTTTAAAATACCTAACACAAAGTATTGTATTACTTTAGTGATAAGCTGCAGCACAAAAAAAGTTACGATAAGCAGCAATGCAATGCGGATAATATTGCGGATTTTCTCCGGAAAATCAAGATTATGGAGCAGCAGGTATATTACCAGGAAATAAGAAATGGGTATAACGGTTTTTTCAATGGCGGCTACTATAAGATCATCTATTGAGGTTGCGGTTCGGAACGACCATTTTTTAAGCCATTGTAACGCAATTCTTTTAAAAATCTTGATCAATATAAACCCCAGCACAATACCTCCAATTGTAATTGCCCAGGAACGTAATGAGTTGCCTAAATAAATATTATCCCAAAAATCATTCATAACGTTTGGTTTTTGAATGTTAATAAATAATAGTGAAATACTTCCAGCAATGTAGTATCCTGCAGCGTTTCTGAAGAGATTATGATAAACTCCTGAATAATGAACAGGCAGGAAGAATAGTTAGCGCTTAATGCATTTGCTAAAACGGCATGCTATATTTTACTCGGTGTGTATTACTTGTAATACAGAAACGGCAAAGTTAATTAAAACATCGCACTTTTGCTGTTTTTGACCGCAGATATCTCGTATTATGAATGTGTATGTTTGCAAAAAATATAATTTTGAACGTATATCGCATTGCAGCGTTAAATCATTTCCAGATGAAAAAATATCATATCCGTAAAATAGCTATTGCCACAAACTTTACGCCGGAAGCCGACCATGCACTGCAATATGCCGTGTTACTTGCCAAAAGGTATAATGCCAGCCTGGACATTATACATGCGGTTTCCCCGGCAGAATCAAAAAATAAAAAAGCAATATTTGTAAGTGCAGCCTATGAAAAGCTGAAAGAGCAAAAAGCAGAAATACTTTCTAATCATGAGCTGGAAATAAAGCTATTTGCCAGGGTGAGTGAAGCAGACGTGTTCCTGCATAAATATTGCATTGAAAATAAAACAGACCTTTTAATCATCGGGGTGCAGACGGGGGTGAAAAAGTATTTTGCTGCTACTAAGGCCTATAAGATCATTATGAAAGTTGAATGCCCTGTGCTATCTGTTCCGGTAAGCTTTACACAGCATCATTTTCATGGTATTTTGTTTCCTGTAAGGGATGTTGCCGGCGTGGAAGATAAAATTTTATATACAAAACCATTTATTGACAAAGAAGGAGCCGCGCTTTATATTGTGAATTTTGGCAAGATAGATACAGGAAAGATCAATGAAATTACCGGCATAGCGAAAAGCCAGGGGGTTGAATTCAACGTGAAAGATCTGCAAGATCCCGCTAAAAAAAATATTCCTGCACAGGTAATCGCTGTCGCCAAAGAGAATGGTAACGACCTTATTGTTATCAATGCCACATCAGAAAAAGAATGGTACGATATATTTGGAGAAAACTATACGGAATACATCCTGAAGGAGTCTAATATCGCCGTTGTATCCATAACGCATTTATTTGAGTCAAAAAGCTAAGTGTTCGGGATTATTACTATGGCTTAGAGCAGTCTCTGTTGTAAAGGATAGTTAGGGCTAATGGAGTATAAACCTTATTTTGGTATATTCTATTTTCTCGATATTAGAGATTTTCAATACCCCTATGACACCTTCCAATAGGAATAGATGTCCCATTCACTTCAACCGATTTTGCAGTATAAGATTCCAGCTTACTAATTGAAATGATAAAAGAGCGGTGAATGTATTTAAAAATATGGTCTGGCAAAAGATATTCTATTTCATGTGTACTGATTCGAGATATGAATTTCTTATTATAGTAACAACTTTTATGTACTCGCGTTGGCTTTCTATTCTGTAACAAGGTATGCATCATTAAAGCTGTCTTATAGTTTCAAAAAAGTACTTGTGCAACATACTCCGCCATGCTTTAACTGCAATTGGTTCGTCATTTATTGTTTACATTTTATTTTAGACACCTATCTTGCTAAATTTATGTTTTTCGCTGCATATTTGCGTATGAGTTATTTTTTTATTACTGGCATTTCTATTGCATTATTTCTAACAGCAATTCTGTTAACCAAAGAAAAAAAGTCAACATCTGATTTTATTCTTGCCGCACTGTTGTTTTTTGCAGCCCAAACTATTTTCAACACATTTTTAGTAGAAACGGGATTATATTTAACTTATCCGGATTTATTGGTTCTTGGTTTTTCCAGTCCAATAATAGTAAGCATATTTCTATATTTATACAGCAAGTACCAAACCAATAATATCCCGTTTCAATGGCGGGAACTTTGGCATTTCGTTCCTGCTGCAATCATCTTCCTGATTTATACCCGGTTTTTCTTTTTGAATCCTTCTCAAAAACTGGCTGTCATGCAATCTGGAGGGGATGGTTATGAATTTGAAAATTTGTTAAGAATAGCGGCAATTTATATTTCTGGTATTATTTATTGTATTTTGTCGCTCCGAATTTTATTTACGTACCGCAGAAATATCAAAAATGAGTTTTCAAACACAGAAAGGATTGAATTCAACTGGCTGGTATTTCTGATAATCGGTATGCTGGCAATATGGCTGATAATTTTGTTTTTACAAGACAACAAAATAATTTCTATATCGGCTACCATCTTTGTGATTTTGCTTGGTTATTTCGGTGTCACACAGGTGAACGTTTTTGGGCCAAAAGCTATTTCCAGTTCCAATGTAATTTTTGTAAATAACAAAAAGGAAGATAATAATGAACCTGATAAGCCGCCGCGCCAGGAAAAGTACCATTATTCTAATTTGAGCAGTGAAGAATCTTTACAGATTCATGGGCAGTTATTGAAAATTTTGGAAGGCGAAAAACCATTTTTGAATCCGGAACTAACCTTGGCAGAACTGGCAAAGCATATTCCCACCCATCCCAATAAATTATCCGAGGTTATCAATAAATACGAGCAAAAGAGTTTCTATGACCTCATTAACGAACGACGTATTCACGAGTTTTTTCGGCTCCTGAATATGCCCGAAAGCAAGCAATATACGCTTATGTCGCTTGCATATGATTGTGGCTTTAATTCCAAAGCCTCATTCAACCGAAATTTTAAGAAATATACCGGCAAAACACCAAGCGAGTACCAAAACAACCAAAAATAACCCCAATGCCAACGGTATCAATCCTCATTTAATAAGTACCAATTCTCACAATTTGCTTATTATCAATGTTTAGTGACGGATAAGCCATACGTTTCAAAGTGGCCATTGAGGCCTTACAGTAATATTGCCAGACGATTTTTGCATTCTGTTTTTCAATCCTCTTTCAAGAAAAGAAATATGAATGCAAATAAAAATACAGCAGGTGCTGCAGGTTTAATTTATCTGGTTGTAATCAGTACAGGAATGTTCAGCCTGGCTTATGTTCCTCAAAAACTTATAGACTGGAACAATAGCAGCGTAACATTCAATAATATTATTGCTTCATCTTCTTTATTCAGGTTTGGTATTTTCAGCAGCGTGGTTTGCTATACAGCGTTTATTTTTTTGCCATTTTTTTTGTACAAACTTTTAAGAGCGGTTAATGAATCGCATGCAAGGGCAATGGTGGTATTGGCATTATTAAGTGTGCCTTTGTCGTTTAATAATTTGCAACATAAATATGCTGCATTAACGCTCACTGGAAAAGAATCTTTTCTGCAAAATATTTCAATAGAAGACTTACAAAATAAACTGATGTTTTCTCTCCATCAGTATAACGGCGAGCTTTTGCTTGCAACGGTATTCTGGGGGCTTTGGCTTTTCCCTTTTGGTTTACTGGTGTACAAATCAGGATTTATACCAAAATTATTTGGCGTTTTACTGATGTTTGGCTGCGTTGGCTATTTGATAAATTTCACCGGCAACAGCTTACTAGAAAATTACTCCAATATTGGGATAGGGAAATATGTGGGTATGCTGCCTGCAATTGCAGAAATAGGTATATGTTTTTGGCTGCTGTTTTACTGCTTAAAATCAAAAGAAGATGGAAAGTAAAAAAAGCGAATACGAAGATTTTAAAATCAATACCAAAATGCTGCTCTCCGCACTTTGGACTTCCGTAATATTTCTTTATATCTATGGCGATTATTTCGAACTCTACGTTCCCGGAAAAGTAGAAGGTTTGCTCAATGGACAAAACATGTTGAATACGCCTTACAAGCTGCTTTTTGCAACAATTAGCTTGGCACTTCCCTCACTGATGATTTTTCTTTCGCTCATGATAACGCCCAAATGGAATAGGATCTTAAATATTTCAATTGGCGCATTCCTGACCTTGTTCACTTTATTGGTATGCGCTTCATCTCTTAGTGAATGGAGAATATTTTATGTGATGTTTGCCTTACTGGAAAGCATTATTACATCCATTATAATATGGAAGGCCTGGCGCTGGCCGATGAATTAATGCTGCCGACTGATAAATACAATAAAGCAACCAATGAAATCCAAAACAATTACCTCCTTTATATAATATATATAAAACTTTAAAAAATGAAACAACTTAAAATTTCTTTGCTCCTTGCATTCATCACTTTCGTTATAGTGTCATGTAAAAAATCAGACTCCGGGACGGGCAATTCTTATCCGAAACAAGTATCTATTACTTATAAAGTAACGAGTACAACAATTAATTCTGCCGCACTCATTCAGTATAAAAATGAAAGTGGCGAGAATACGGATGTTCCAAATCCTGCTTTACCATATTCTAAAACAATTACAAGAACTGTAAATAAAAATGATGTTTTGTCATTAGCTTATGGTACGCATACGGATCAAACCGTTAAATTAGAAATTATAGTAGACAATAATACTGTAAAATCTCAGGAGTTCCCATCTACTGCCGGTGCTATCATTTATACTTTTCAATAGTAATTTTTAAAAAATATCATGAAGAAAAATTCAATAACCCTGCTGTTTATTATTTTGTTTTCTTGTGGAACTCTCTTTGCCCATAATGAAAAAAGAAATTTTTAATACCCAATAAACAATTATTAAAAATGCTATACTTCAGATTATAGTGATGATAAATTTACCTATGCCGAATTAGTTTTTCAAAGAGATCTTGGACAAGATAAATTTTGGGTGAGTGGAATCAATGTTTCTAAAGAGATAAGAACTGCGGTTTCCGCCTCTAAATACAGGGATGAAGCAATAGAAATAATGGGGAAAAACGGCTGGGAGATGGTAAGTAGTCTTATCCGAAACTTCGATGGCGGGTTTGAAATCTTTTATTACTTCCAAAAAAAAATTAGCTAATAAAAATTATACTCAAAATAATTGTCCTAACATATCATTATAAAATAATTTATTATACAAATAATTTAAAAAATGAAATTATTTAAACCGTCCCTTTTTATCGCATTCATCATGTTCCTTGCAACATCTTGCAAAAAATCAGGTTCCGATATTGGTAATAACTATCCCAAACAAGTTAATATCACTTACAGGGTTAGCAGCACAGCAACCAATAGCCTGGTGTCAATTACTTATGATAATGAAACTGGAGGGCAGACTACTGTTAACAATCCATCATTACCATTTACAAAAACCATCACAAAAACTGTAAATAAAAACAATATTATAACACTGGGGTATTTTGTCAATCCAGATCAAACGGTAAAACTGGAAATATTAGTCAACAATGAGGTAGTAAAATCTCAGACATACAGCAATCCCAATTCTGCGATGTCATACACTTTTCAATAACAAAGAAAACTGATCATACCATTAAAAAATAGATAGCATGAAAAACTTGTTCAAACTTTATTTCACTTTCGTCATCTTTTCAGTATTCTTTTTTTCCTGTACTAAGGAAAGGTATATTAATGAGCCTGGAAATCTGGTGCCAAAAACTGTAATGGAAGAGGCAACTCTTCCGGCAATATCTGTTAATGGAGCAAACTTGCACTCAGAAGCTTTTGGTCCAAAAGACAGTACATTAATTATATGTATTCATGGTGGTCCGGGTGGCGACTATCGATATATGCTCAATTGTAAAACACTTGCAACAAAAGGCTATCGGGTTGTTTTTTACGACCAGCGGGGCGCAGGTCTTTCTCAACGATTCCCCAAAATCTGGTATAAATCCCAGGGCAGCGATGCTATTAATAAAATTTTTTATGATGAATTAAAAGGCGTGATAGCGCATTACAGAACAACTGCTTCGCAAAAAGTAATCCTGTTAGGGCAATCCTGGGGAGCAATATTAGCTACTGGTTATACCGGCAAATATCCAACCGAGATAAATGGTTTAATTGTAGCGGAGCCGGGCGGATTAAAATGGGATGATGTGGTTGACTACGTTGCTGAATCAAGGTCGTTTAAGCTGTGGAGTGAAACCTTAAACGATGCTACATATATTGACCAGTTTATTGCCGGGAAAGAAGACCAGCACGAAATATTAGATTATAAAGCCAGTTTGATGGGCGCTACAAATGAAATAGTTGGTGATGTAGGTGCTGATTTAGGTAATAATGCACCGTCTTATGTGGCTTCAAGAAGTGGTGCCGTTGTGCTTGCTGCATCGTTTGAATTGGGGCAAGACACTAAGCCTGATTTTTCAGCCGGTATCAATAATTTTTCCACCAAAACATTTTTTATTTATAGCTCTAACAATAAAGCTTACCCGGACAGTTGGGCAACAAAAATTTCATCGGTTTATCCTAACAAAGAAATTTTTAAAGCACAGGGCGTGGGTCATTCGGGAATGATAGACCAGGTAAATTTCTGGACAACAACTATGGAACCTAAAATTATTTCTTACATACAATCATTATAACATCACAAATGAAGACGATTGCTCTTAAGTCAATTATAATAGTTGCTGCTTTCTCATTTTTTCAGAATAAAATAAATGCGCAGGTCATAAACTGGGAAAATATCTCTAAACAAAACAAGCATTTGTTGCATGCTAATGTGGGAGCAGAATATGGCGTAACAGCCGGTTTGGGGTATCATCACTTAATACCCATTAAAAAATTTCCACTATGGATTGGTGGCGAATTTTCTGTGCCGGCGGGAAATCAGTTGGCAGATGATTATAAGGCAAGGTTAGGTGCACAGATCAGGATCGCTATATTCAGTCATTTCCAGTTTTCAGCGAGGATACAGGGAATAGCCAGGCGCTACCAGAATCAGTCGGTCACACTTTTGAATTTCGGAAGTGATTTTGCCGGGACATTGGGTTATTATCGTAAACATTGGTTTGGGGGTATTGAAGTTGGTTTTGATAAAGCTATTGTTACACATTTTAAACACAGTGACTGGTACAAAGAAAATATCTATGACAACGTTCAGGATGGCTGGTATGAGCCTGCCACTGGCGGCAATTTTTACTATGGATTGCAGGGTGGCTATTCTATGAAAAAAATTGATATTACGCTCAAAGTCGGAAAGCTTTTACAACAGGATTTCAACTCACAGCCATTGCTTCCTTTTTATGGGCAATTGGGAGTGAATTTTAGATTTTAAAACAGATGTACTATTGATACAATAAAATTATAGGGAATACATCCTGAAGGAATCTGACATTGCTGTTGTATCAATAATACATTTATTTGAGTCTAAAAACTGATTGTTAAGCCCCAACAGTCAGCTGCCTAGTTTTTTACCTCCTGATCAAAACAATATTTTTTGTTTTCAGCCTTTCTGCCAGCCAGGGCTTCAGCTTTTCTTCTTCAACATCCTCCGGAGCGCTATAAAGCAGTATACATTGTATCTGAACACTGTCCGTGTTCGGGAATTGCTCAATTTTTCCCAGCGATATATTTTTTATGGCAGGGAAAAGAATATTTAATTCTTTGGTCAAGGTAGGATCATCCAGTTTGTACTTGTTTAATTCGCTTTTCAGATTATTGATCGCAATGTCTTTTTCGGAAAGCACATTTTCTTTTTTATTGATCTCGTTTAATATCTCGGTCTTTAAATCTT
The DNA here is from genome assembly GCF_035445465.1 of Agriterribacter sp. Classification (NCBI taxonomy): domain Bacteria; kingdom Pseudomonadati; phylum Bacteroidota; class Chitinophagia; order Chitinophagales; family Chitinophagaceae; genus Agriterribacter; species Agriterribacter sp. Next base: position 227,523 of record NZ_DAOMQT010000001.1, on the reverse strand, counting down.
CATCGTTTTGCCTGAATGTAAGTTCCGTATTGGCTGCACCCATATTGAAAAGTATCCGGTTATACGTCTCAATCTCCTTTTCGCTCAGCTTGCGGTTTAGTAGAGCAAGCTCTACTTTTTTGGGATCGCTTTTGTAATCAATTTTTTTGTAAATAACCATATTGCCGTTGCTCACAAATTCTGTGTTGATAAACTGCTCCACTATTTTGGTATATTTTTTTTCATTCCAGAGCGTGTATGCGAGGTAAAAGCTGGGAATGATCATGATAAGGATCAGCGAAGTAATGCCTACCCTGATCTGCCTGCTATACCGTATGCTCTTAAAGCTTGCCGCCGGGTATTTCAGGTATTTCACCACGAAGAAAGTAGCGATACATATAAAGAAGCAGTTGATGGTATATAAATAAAATGCCCCGGCAAAATAAGGAAAGTTAAAGGTGGCGATCCCATAGCCGGCAGTGCACAGTGGAGGCATTAATGCTGTAGCGATAGCCACGCCCGGGATCGGGTTCCCTTTTTCAACCCGTGTTACGGCAATTACGCCTACCAGTCCTCCAAAGAAAGCAATAAGCACATCGTAAATATTGGGTGAGGTCCTGGCTAAGATCTCCGATTGTACATCCTTAAAAGGGCTGAAATAAAAGTACAAAGCAGAGACTAATAAACTTACCCCGGTAGCGATAACAAGGTTTTTCATAGACTTCTTCAATAACGGGAAGTCGTAAGTACCCAATGCAAAACCTGCGCCCACAATCGGACCCATCAACGGGGAGATCAGCATGGCTCCGATGATAACGGCCGTGGAGTTAACATTCAGCCCGACAGAGGCAATAATGATGGCGCACGCTAATATCCAAAGATTAGAACCGCGGAAGGAAATGTTGTTAAACACATTTTCCAGCACTTTCTTTTTATCTTCCTCCCCGTTGTGTAAGTTTATGAACTCAACTATTTTATTGCTCATATTCGTGCTATAATATTAGATAGATGTTCTGAACTGAAAAGCAAGATAAATATCAATTCAGAAAAGACATATTCAATTTTCATTATTGTTCTTACTTTGGCTTTTCAGAATCATATATCCCAAAATACCGCCGATAATAGATGCGGCAAAGATGCCGATCTTCGCTTGCACTTTATATGCTTCGTGCGAAAACGCAAGTTGTGTAACAAATAACGACATAGTGAATCCTATTGCACCTAAAAGCCCAAGCCCCAAAAGGCTTTTTAAGTTCATTCCTTTGGGAAAGGAAGCAATCCTGAGCTTCACACAGAGCCAGGTAAATAAAAATATCCCTGCTGTTTTGCCAATTAAAAGACCCAGCGCAACACCCAATGCTACATTTGTACTGAAGATCTCTTTTATATCAATGTCCAATAAGGAAACGCCGGCATTGGCCAAAGCAAAGATCGGAATGATAATAAAAGTTACCATCGGGTGCATGGAATGTTCCAGTATTTGTAAGGGTGGAATAGCTTTATCGGTATTGCTTTTCACTTCATCGAGAATATGCAACTGCTCATTGGTGAGGGTTGGTATCTTGCTGTTGGAATCCGCCTCTTGAAACCGATCAAGATAATTTTTGATCTTCCGGATATAATCGTTCTCGCTTAGCTTCACATTGGCAGGAATCGTAAAGGCAGCCAGGACGGCCGCAATAGTGGCATGAACGCCCGATAACAGGAACGCCGTCCAGACACCGCCGATACCGAAAATGGCGTAAAAAAGGATACTCCTTATACCTGCTTTATTGCCTAAATACATGATCACCAGGAACCCGAATCCAAGCAGCAGGTTCAATACCGAAATATCTGACGTGTAAAAAAAGGCGATCACCAAAACAGCTCCCAGGTCATCTACAATGGCTAAAGCGGTAAGAAATACTTTTAAAGCCAGGGGAACTCGCTTACCCAGCAAATACAATACCCCCAGGGCAAAAGCAATATCTGTAGCCATCGGGATACCCCAGCCATGCTGCACTTCGCCGGAAGGATTAAAAGCAACATAGATAGCGGCGGGCACGAGCATACCGCCTATGGCAGCTGCAATGGGCAGCAACGCTTTTCTGGGGTTTGACAATTCCCCGGCTACTATTTCCCGTTTTAATTCAAGTCCTACCACAAAAAAGAAAACAGCCATCAGCCCATCGTTGATCCAATGGTGCAGGTCATATTCCAGGTAGGTTTTCCCGTCCCATTGAAAGCCGAACCTGTGCTCCAAAAAATGATGATAATCGTGCGCCCACGGAGAGTTGGCTAAAATCAATGCTACAATCACACTCAGGCCCAGTACAAGTCCGCTGGACTTCTCATTCTGGATGAATTTTTGAATGGGATATACAACTTTGTCAATCTGGTACTTTTTTGAACGGCTCATGCTTATGATCGGTGTATAAATACGAAATAGACAAAGGTAATCTTTAAAAAAATTTAATGACTTCCAAATTGTGGTCGTTAAAAACGATCTTCATAGCCAGCTTGACAATTTTTTATTCTAATAGCTATAAAAGCTCTTTTCATTTCAATTAATGCTATTGAAGTAAATTCAATAGTGCAGTCAAATATTCTTATCTCCCCAATGCCATACGACTGTGATGAATAAAATACTAACAGCTATGAAATAAATGCTGCAGCATAAAAAGTACCTCGGACTGTTGCTTCGTAGGCTATGCTGATGGCACATGCCAAAAACCTTATTTATGTCATCTCCACCATTGTCGTTTATCATATTGTTTCATAAAGCGTATGTTTATTTTTGCTTTTGAAGCTGTAGTATTAACCCGAAGAATATATTATTTACCTGGCAGGGTAATGAAAGCAGTATTTTTATACCTTTGCAAAAAATTACAGCTCGTAAGTATTATTTGCTTGAAACAGTTATCTAAAATAGCGAGTGTTTTTGTAATGTTGATTATGCTTTTGAGCATAATGAAAACCTCTATTCTTTATACTGTTTATGAATATGACAAAGCCTTCTTTATTGAATTGTTCTGCGTCAACAAGGATCGCCCTCAATTAAAATGTAATGGTCATTGCAAATTGGCCCAAATGCAGCGAGAGGAAAACGAAAAAAATGCGGACAACATCCTGAAGCAATTACAGTCTGAAATCGTTTATTTTTCTCCGGTATCAATGTCGCTAATAGACAAGGATTGCTTTTTAGTGACCAATAAAATACAATTTCCTTCCTACCACAATCAACTGTATTCATTCCTGTTTACTGCTAAGCTGATAAAGCCACCAGCAACATTACTCGGTTAGCAATACAGCTAATATCATCTTGTTTTTAAGCGGTGAAAACTTTTGTGTACCATAAGTGTGTAAGGGTTGCCTTGCATGCATGATCAACATATTCATATATGCTGATGACACTGTTTTCTTTCTGCTTACCAGTTTTCCTGTGTATAATTTGATACGACCAAGAAGCGTCGGCGCTTACAGCGACCTGCTGCCTGTCAGATATTTTTCACCAGACTTTCGTCAATAATGAAAAAAACAATATTTTTTTTCACCACCCTGTGCTTATCGGTGATGTCGTGCACCAAAGAAAAAACGGATTATGAAGCAGAGATAAATACGGTAGTGACGGAACATTACGAGTTTAAAGAAGCTGCTGCCATTAATAGCAATGGCTATCATATCAGCATTGAAGCGCTGAACGGAACTTTTTATAAAGGGTATAATGAGATCCGGTTGAAGATTTCAGGCGATCATACCAATGAAGATGTATCTGCAGTAACTTTTTTACCGATTATGACGGGTGCCGATGACAGCAGGATTTCCTGTCCTCACCGGTACGACATGGTTTACAACGCCGATGCTGGATATTTTCCGGGATACGCGGTATTTACAAGCGAAAGTAGTGCAAACGAAACCTGGGAACTATATATCAGTTTCACCATTAACAATCAAATCCATTCGGTTAAGCAAACCATTACTGTTCAGGAGCAACCCAACAAAAACCTGAATATGACTGCATTTACGGGAAAAGATGGTGAGCAATACATCATCGCCCTGGTGTCGCCGCAAAAGCCGAAAGTTGCCGAAAATGAACTAATAGCCGGAATATACAAATTCAACCAGCCAGCCAGTCCTCCATCCGGGAGTTTCCCTGATCCTTCGCAGTTCTCCTATACAGCTGTAAGCAATTATACGTTGCAGCTCGACCCGCGAATGCCCGAACCTTCTATGGGAAATCATTCTTCGACCAATAATAAGGATCTGACACAGCAAAGCGATGGCTTGTATTACGGTGTTGTCAATTACACTATGACTGGGAACTGGACACTGAATTTTATTATGCTGAATCAAAACGGTAAGATCCTGAAAGGAACCGAAGTGCCTACCGATTTCACACCGGGAGTTGAAGGGGTGAAAAGTGAATTATACATTGATATTTTATTCTAAGATTCATGAAGAAGCTACATATTATTTTCTGGACCCTTTTTCTTGGAATGAATGCAAACGCGCAAAATACGCAAGCGCAAAAGGATACGACTAAAATGCTTGAGGAAATAAAAGTAATTGCTATTGCCAAAAAGAAAATACAGACCGAAATGAAAATGGCGGTTACGGTGGATGAGTTCCTGGCGTCTTCCGACAATATCAGCTTTATAAAACGAGGTGCTTACGCCTGGGAACCTTTGCTCAATAATATGAGCTCGGAACGCTCTACCATTACTATTGACGGTATGCACGTTTTCGGCGCATGTACGGATAAAATGGATCCGATCACTTCGTATGTGGAAAGTAACAATCTTTCTGCCGTTGATATAAAATCCGGACAGGAAGGCAGCCTGCACGGCGCAACCGTTGCGGGAAGCATTGACCTGAAAAGAAAGAGTACGCCGTTCAGCCCTGAAAAAAAATATAACGGCGCTTACCAAACCGGTTTCGAGTTCAACAACAAACAGTTTTTCAACCTGGGAAACTTGTCTTACGCAAGCGATAAATTTGTAGCCGACGGAAGTATTTCCTTCCGCAAAGCAGGCAATTATTATGATGGAAATAACAATGAGGTAAACCATTCGCAATACAATAAATTCAATACCTCCGTAGGGTTGGCCTATAAAACAAGCCCGTTTTCCGCGGTAAGAGTGGATGCTATTTTTGATAAGGCGAAAAATGTAGGCTTTCCCGCGCTTCCCATGGATATGTGGCTTTCACGGGCGATCATTACATCTGCCTCCTACAAGCAATTATTTCAGCACGGGCTGATAAGAGTTTGGGATACCAAGGTATATTATAATGCGGTAGAACATTATATGGATGATACACATCGCCCGGAAAATTTGGTTCACATGGATATGCCGGGCTGGAGCACTACGTACGGGTTGGTTTCAAGAGCCAATTTGAAGCGCGGTGATTACAGTGCCGAAATCCAACTGAACGCATACCATAATTTATCCATTGCAGAAATGCGTATGTATCCGCAAGACCGGAGCAAACGCACCATGTTTGCATATAGTTGGCCCTGGGTTACAACACGGTTTACAAGTCTTGCCATGAATAATTCCTGGGATATTTCAGAGAACAGCCGGGTGAACTTCGGCGGCTCGCTGGGCTATAACTACAACCGTTCCAAATATGTGGAGTTCAACTGGATCTTCCATCCCGGAACCCAACAGGAAAAAAGCAGGATACTGCCGGGCTTGCATGCAAATTATCAGCTTACCGTCAATCAATTCAACTTTTCGGCCGGCGGTGGGTACGGACACAGAGCGCCATCTGTTTCGGAAGGATACGGGTATTATATCTACAATAGTTTTGACCGGTACGATTATATCGGTAACCCTGACCTGAAAAATGAAATTTCTTACGAAGCCAATGCAAGCGCCGGGTTTAAAAATGAAAAGATAGGGATAGAAGCCAAAGTAAACTATTTCTATATTCAAAACTATATCATCGGGAGAATTTTGAGTTTGGGAAGCCCTATGAACTACCAGTCGGTTGGTGTAAAAGGATATACCTCACTGGATCATGCCAGGCTTTTCAATATGGCGCTGAATGCCAATTACAATATCCTGCAACATTTACACTGGAAGGGAACGCTCACGTATGCACGCGCAACGGATGATAAAGGCGGGAATCTGCCATTTATCCGTCCGCTAAGTTATCAAACCTCCCTTCACTTTATGTATAAAAAAATCGGCTTTCAAACTTCACTGAACGGCGATCTTACACAAATAAATTACAGCCCGGAATATGGCGAAGATCAAACACCGGCATATATGATCTGGAATATCTCTGCGGATTACAGCTTTCATATCAAGAACTGTAAAACTGTTTTGCAGGTGGGTGCGGAAAACTTATTGAACGAATACTATAGCACTTATGCAGACTGGGGCAATATCCCCAGGATAGGTCGTAATATTTTCACTTCCTTAAAATTCAGTTTTTAGAATATGAAAATCGTTTATAGTGTTTTATTGATGGCTTTATCCCTGCTGATGGGATTTCAGCAGGCGGTAGTCATTATGCACTTTAAACTGAACCGGGATATTATAGAACAAAGATTCTGCATCAACAAAAACAAGCCAGAGTTGCAATGCCACGGAACATGTCATTTAAAAAAAGAATTGCAGCAAACGGAAAGCTCCGGGTCATCTGCCATCAGTAATTACCCAAAGATTGACATATTCCCTGTCTCATTCACAGCATTGGAAGTAACAAATCCAATAATTGATATACCTAGTAAAACATCCATTCAAAAAGACACCTTGTATACATCGCCTTACCGGGAAATATTTGTACCGCCCCCTATCGGTTGACTTTCTATTATGACTTAGTCAAAATTATTATTAGGTGATAAATTTTCAAATACTTAAAAAACCAGCAATGAAGAATTTAAAAAAATACTTATTATTATTAGTTGTTTTATCGGCATTGATATCCTGTAGCAAGGATGATAAGGATCCTGTTGCCAACAATATCACACTGCATTTCAACAACACGTTCAAAAGCAATACCATCGTGCTTGGCGATGCCGCTTCCACTACTGCCACAACAAACACTTCTGCCGAAGGACAGGTGCATCACTTCTCAGAATTGAAATACGTGGTAAGCAATATCCGGCTTATAAAAGCAGACGGCACTGAAATTCCTTATAACATCAACGACCTCGATAAGGGCGCAACCGTTGTAAACCAGGCAAAGACAGAAACTTTGGATTATACCCTGAGCAATATACCTTCAGGCGAATACAAGCAGATAAAATTTGGCTTGGGCGTTAAGCAGGAACTGAACATGCTGGATCAGACAAAGTTTCCAACATTTTATGCTAATGCCGGCGCTAATGAAACCGAAATGATGTGGGAATGGGGAGCGGGATACCGTTTCACAAAGCTGGAAGGTTTTTACGACAGCGACAATAAAGAAATGTCTATCCACACAGGGAGTACCATAGAGGGAGAAGAAGGCGCATATACGCAGGGGGTTGACGCCTACAGGGATATTACTTTGAACCTTACCGGCAATGTCGTGGTAGGCCGTAATGCTCCAAAAATCACCATCAAAGCAGATTTTGATAAGCTGTTGAGCGGAAAGACTAATACAATTAAATTGACAACAGGAACAGGAATGAATGACAATGCCACACCCAATATTCATACCGCCGTTCAAATGACAAAATTTGTTGACAACCTGGGTGGAGACGGGTCAAGCGATATTACCGGGATGTTTTCCATAGATGGTGTAGAAAATTAGGATAATAGTAAGAGCCGCCTGAAGCTCATTCCCGGACGCGGCGGCTCTTTTTTAAAATGTTCTCTTCATTGATTGATACCGGCATGAAAAAAGTATTCGCAATTTTGTCCATCTTGTTTTTGTTACAATCCTGTAACAGGGATGATATTGTTCAGCCGGTATCTTATAACAACCCGCAACTTTCATTGAATATCCCCACGGGCTTTCCTGCATTAAACAATTCAGTAAATGCAAACAAGCCCACAAAGTATGGAGTGGAATTAGGCGAAAAATTTTTCCAGGAAAAAAGATTCAGCGCGGATAATACTATTTCCTGTGCCAGTTGTCACCATAAATCAAATGCTTTTGCTGATAACAATGCCCTGGCAATAGGGATTTACGGCCGGGTGGGACTGCGCAACACACCGCCCATTCAAAACATGGCATTCATGCAGTTTTATAACTGGGACGGAAAGATCCTCCAGTTGGAAAAACAACCATTGGTTCCCATCATCACGCACGAAGAAATGAATTCTTCTATTTTGGAAGTTATTGGTAAAATAAATGACGATAAGGAATACAAAGAATTGTCCAGAAAAGCATTTGGCGATGAAAATATAAGCCCGGAAAGGATATATAAAAGCATTGCGCAATTCGGATATACACTGATCTCTGCCAACAGTAAATATGACAAAGTACAACGAAACGAAGGCGAGGTATTCACGGAAAGCGAGGCAAGAGGTTATCAGACTTTTCAGCATAAATGCGGGAACTGTCACAGCACCGCATTGTTTACCGACCAGAGCTTTAGAAATGTCGGTTTCCCTTTGAATCCTAACACCGATGAGGCGGGACGGGCCAGGGTAACAGGGGTTCCTGCGGACTATATGAGCTTCCGGGTTCCCTCTTTAAGAAATATTGAATATACAGCGCCTTACGGCAGCTTCGGTCAGTTTCCTACTTTGAGATCTGTTTTGGATTATTTTGATCATGGTGTTTTGGATGCTGACAATCTTGATCCTGTTTTAAAGGAGAACGGTAACAGGATACCGCTAACGGAACAGGAGAAAGAAGATCTTATCGCCTTTATGAAAACGTTAAGTGACAGCTCATTTGTTGGAAAGTAATCAGGAAGCTGTAAAATATTTTCTTCCTCAATGACAAGATGTTCATTAAAAATAAACTGATTTAGATAAATAAAAGGAAAACAATGAACAGGAGAACTAAAATAACATACACTCTCTTATTAACAATATTTACAGCCTGTAATGCAGGCGACAAAGGGAATATTCATAACAAAGAAACCCATGTGATGCAAATGCCGACAGAAACTTCCAAAAGAGGATTTGAAGGCATCCGGTTTGCATCTAAAAGAGATACAATTTGTCACATGCCGGTAAATAACGAAACAGCCGCAGATACACTCGTGTTAGATGGAAAAGTTTACGGCTTTTGTTCAAAGGAATGTAAGGAAGACTTTGCCAAGATATTAAAGGAACAAAATAAAATATGAAATGTGGGGATTGTAGGAGGCGCCGTATCTATTTTCCCTGATACTTTTTGGGGAAGGAAGATAAGTCAGCATAAATTGAAGTAACTTTATGGCGTAACCGCTCTTTGTTTCAAAGTTGCCTTAGCTACTGGCAAATTACTGGCAATAACTTACAAAGTCGCCGTCGGCGACTTTGTAAGTTATTGATTTTTTAGCTCCCCCTGCTGGATTTGAACCTGAGACCATCTGATTAACAGATTGAATCAAAGACAAGATCATTACATTGTCTTCGATTTATGCGCTAATAGCAGCGTGTTGAACTTGATGTCGGTTAACAATCCCCATATCACCTCTTTGCTCCCACAGCTCTTTTATTTTTAAGCCTGCTTCTTCGGGTGTAATACGGATGTAGCGGTAAAAATCACGGAGATTTTTATGCCCGCTAATTTTCATAATCAAGTCAATAGGGGTACCAGCTAAAAACTCATTGGTGCAAAACGAACGGCGGCAGGTATGCGAAGTGACCCAGGCATATTTGGGCCGTACTTCTATTATGTCTTTATTGCCCCGTTTATGAGAGAATTTGATCAATTCAGTGATGCCAGCAATTTTGACTACTTCTTTTATATAGTAATTAAAATCGGAGTTAGTAATTTTGGGAATTTTTCTTTTGAACGTATGGATAAATATATAATTGGCTTCATCCCTTAAAGGAATGACTACCCGGTGATCTGACTTCTCCTGCTTTTTGTAGAGCATCCTGTTTCTTACGTCTTCCGGCACAACGGTTGAGAAATCAGAAAACCGAAGCCCCGTTAAACATCCGAAAACAAAAAGGTCACGGTATTTTTCCAAGTGAGGATATTTGGACAGGTCGGTTTGATAAACACGGGTTATTTCATTCCAATTCAGGTAAACAGCATCGGATTCCTCGTCCATACCCTTAAAGTCCTCCAAGTTGATCGGGGAAATAATTTTGCGACGCATCCGGTTATTAAGGAATATACGGAGTTGCTTAATGGTTTTGCCGATTGTACTAATCTTAAATCCTTTTACTAATTTTTTCCTTCTCCGGTGTACATGCTCATAGGTCATATATTCAACAAACTCCTCGTAGAAGTTAATATCAAAGGATTCAAATTTGATTGGATTATTACGATATTCCTCAAATGCCTTTAACGTATCCCGCATGTTATTAAATACGTTAATCATTTTGGGGGAAACCTTCTTTTCTTTGCTTTTGATATATTCCTCTATCTGGAAAAAGACGTCCAGATTGACTTTCGGTTCTTCTTCCTTTTTGCCCTCTATTTCCAGAAGTTTTGAAGCATCAAAATCTGGCTTGAATGTAGTTTTAGTGAAGGATACAACGTCTTCAATATTATTTTGGACGGCATAAGTAATAACATCTTCTGCAATGCGTATTTGCCTTCTTATTTCAGTATTAATTTGGCTGGCGTCGCCATAAGTAGTCGGAAGCTTGTCTATGACATACTTGCCTTTTTTCGACCAGTAAGCGGGAGGAATAGCTACTTGAGTATTCAGTAGCGTTTTATCACTTTCACTTTTACAATACTGAAGGAAGATAATACTGGTTCCATCTTTCCGAGCTTTGCTTGCCGGGCAGATTGGCGTAACTGATAACAACATAGTTAGTCGAATTTTTAGTCGAATAAAATATTGTTACCAGAAGTAAAGATACTGCGAAGAAAAATAGGTTTTTGTTTCTAAAAACTGAAAATCAATCAGTTATAGTTAATCTAAGTAAGAATAAGTAAGTTTAGTTTTCGACAGTTTGAGTCCCAGCGGGATCACTGTTAAATTTAAAAAACCTGCGACTGACGCGGGTTTTGTTGTTTATAGGGTTTGGCTGGGGGCGGTTTTTGCCTTTGGCGTTAAGCTGCATAAAGCGTTATTGATTTCAGGTCCCTGCCGATTTTATTAACCGCCTCTTCTATTTTCAACACCTGTTTTGCTGAAGGATGTTTTACGCCGCTGCTGTACTGTCTTAACAAACCTGGTTAATAAGTTTTGCTATATTATGGAAAAAAGTAGTGTTTACAAAGACACCTGGTCAGTAATGCTGCCCGAAGTTGAAAGTTAAAAGTTCCCGCAAAGTAAAATAAGAAAAAAACACAAAGACCGGTAAGTGTCTTTGCGCCTATCCTTTGCGTAAAACCTTTGCTTGAAAAATTTCTCGAAACCTTTATTTCGATGTCAAATATTTTTTCTTGTTCAATAGTTTTACCACTTCTATCAGCACCACACTCACAATAGTTACAATTACAATCAGCAGCATAATACTACCATTCAATGGCGTGGTTTTGAAAATGGTATCCAAAAACGGCACATATACAATTAATATTTGCAGGATAACGGTGCCTGCAATAGCCAGCCACATGCCACGGTTGGAAAAGATATCTTTTGAAAAAAGCGAATGAAACGCTGAACGGACAGATAAAGCATTGCCCAGTTGCACAAAGCATAATGCAGTAAACACGGCTGTTTGCTGCGTTTTTACATCATAGCCTTCACTAACTGTCCACCATTGAATAAATAAAGCAGCCAGAGCAAGGAGAATCCCCGTTACAATTATTCTTGGAATTAATCCGCCGGCAAATAAATTTTCTTTTGGCGGGCGGGGGGGGCGGTTCATGATATCTTTTTCTGCCGGTTCTGCTACAAGTGCCAATCCGGGTAAACCGTCGGTAACCAGGTTGATCCAGAGTATATGAATGGGAAGCAGGGGAATGGCGAACCCCAGGATAGGAGCGCAGACGATCACCAGTATTTCTGCAAGGTTGCAGGAAAGTATATAAACAATGAACTTTTTAATGTTCTCATATATCCTTCTTCCTTCACGTACCGCCTTTACAATAGTGGCAAAATTATCATCCAGCAAAATCATATCGGCCGCTTCTTTCGATACATCGGTTCCTGTAATTCCCATGGCAATACCAATATCAGCCTGCTTCAATGAAGGCGCATCATTTACGCCATCACCCGTCATGGCCACAAATTCTCCGTTAGTTTGTAAAGCTTTTACAATATTGAGTTTTTGTTGTGGCGACACACGTGCATATACAGCAATGTGTTTGGTTTCTTTGGTGAATGCTTCTTCCGTAAGCTTTTCAAGGTCAGCGCCGGCTCTTACTTCCTTCGAATCTTCTTTCACCATACCCAAGCGTTCGGCAATGGCGGTTGCAGTAAGTAGCTGATCGCCGGTGATCATCACCGTTTTAATGCCCGCTGTTTTACATTGTTTAATGGCATCGATCACTTCTTCCCTGGGCGGGTCAATCATGGCCGTCATACCCAAAAAATCCAGTTCATTTTCTTCACCTTCCGTTATTTTCCCGGGGTCCCGGTCAAATGTTTTATAGCCAAAAAATAATACCCTTAATCCATCGGATGCCCATTGCCGGTTAATACCCAGCCATCCGTTTTTTTGTTCTTTATATTTTTCAGATACTGATTCCATCATTTTTACGGGAGCACCTTTTACAAATAATATCCATTTGTCGCCATGCTGATGGAGGGTGCTCATGCGCATTCTTACCGAATCGAAAGGCAGTTTGTTTACAAGTGGAAAACGTTTATCGGCCTCTTCTTTGGTTTTACCTTTTTCCAATACATATTTTACCAATGCGGTTTCTGTAGAATCTCCCAACAATTCTTTATTATCTGAAAATCTCACCTCATTGTTCAGCATCATGGCGTAGCTCAAAAGTTCTTCCTGCTCCGGCGCAGATTGTATCTTTTCTACGGTCATTATATTTTGGGTGAGCGTGCCGGTTTTATCACTACAGATATAAGTAACCGAGCCTAAGGTTTCCACCGCAGGCAATTTCCGCATCAGCGCTTTTTGCTTTACCATTCTTCGGGCGCCCTGTGCCAATGCAATGGTAACTACCGCCGGAAGGGCTTCGGGTAAGGCAGCTACAGCGAGCGATAATGCGGTGAGAAACATAGCAAATGCAGGTTCACCCCGCCATAATCCAAAACCAAAAACCAGCACACAAATAATAATGACAATCACCGCCAATTGCTTGCTGAAGACCGCCAGCCTTTTTTGAAGCGGTGTTTTTTGGTTGCCCACCTCCATCATTCCTGCAATTTTCCCTATTTCGGTTTCCATGCCGGTAGCAGTTACTATTGCTTTGGCCGATCCATTACTCACAATTGTTCCTTTGAAAACCATATTATGCTGATCGCCCGGTACCAGGTTGTCTTCCGGAATGGATTCTATTTTCTTTTCAATAGAATGGCTCTCCCCGGTAAGCGATGCTTCATCTGTTTTTAATGAACTCACTTCAAACAGTCTTGCATCGGCAGGAACGATATCTCCCGCCTCCAGTAATACAACATCACCAGGTACCAATTCCTTTGCTTCAATTTTTACGGGATTATTTTCGCGAAGCACTACCGCATTTTGCGCAGACATTTTTTGAAGCATTCTTACCGATTGCTCTGCATTATATTCCTGCGAGTAACCCATCCATGCATTGCCCAAAATGATTGCCAGGATAACATACGCATCTGTATGCTCACCTACAGCAAAAGAAATAACTGCCGCCACAATGAGAATAATGATCATTACGTCAGTAAACTGCGACAGGAGAATAGACCATCTGCTTTTTTGTTTGGCTTCCTGCAAAACATTTGTGCCATATTTCTTTTGAAGGGCGGGTATCGTATCATTATTTAAACCGGAAGGAGTTGTTTTCAGTTGCTGAAAAAGCGCTTCATTACTTAACTGGTAAAATGTTGCCATGAAGAAAAAGTATCCTTTAAAGGTAGGCAAAACTATGTTTCGGTACCACTCCATGAACTTGAACCGGGCAAATGAAGTTCGGGTGCGCTATTAATTGTTTTCAATCAAAACTTCCGGAGCATGGCCGGCGATGATACCTTCACCACCGTAACCTTCCCGTTATCTGTGGATGCTCTCATTCAGGTAATTTTTTGCAATAAGCCTTACAGTTGCGTCAATCTCTGTTTTGCCGGCCGGCTTTTCAGGCTAAGTAAAGCGTTGTGCAAAATAGCAGGAATACGCCACAAGTTTATGAAGGCTAAGGCTTGGCTTTTAGTAAGATCAGGATAAACAAATCCTTACCGGGCCTTTTGCATTTGTTCGATGGCGCTCCATCCTTCCGGTGTGATGCCCATAATTTCGGTGGCAACGCCCAGCGTTTGGTAAGTGTCGAAGAAAGCCATCCGTGCAATGGGGTGATCCACTTCGCTGATGATTTCATAACCCTGTTCGCGCAGATCGCTGGTGACACGATCGAAATCGCTAACCGGCAAACGGAACGCCATGTGCTGTGTGCCGCCTGCAGGATAGCGGGTAAGATAGTCATGGAACATACTTTGGCCGGAAAGAGGTTGGATGAGTTCGATGAAGATGCCACCGTTATAGGTTTGAGTGGTGAGCCATTCGCCGGCTGCGGCCTTGCCATAATAGGTCATAGCCAGGTCCTGTGCCCGGATGTGTTCCGGTTGGGGAAAACCGGCGATGCCCAGGGCGTTCGCAAGGAATTTTACGGCGGCGTGAATGTCCGGCACCACCCAGCCAATTTGGGCCAGTTGGAACCTGCCCGCCGCCCAGGCAGGTCCGGCGATACTATCGTTAACACTGTTCATGCTTAATGTTTTTAGATACCGGCATCCGGAGTTGTCATTACTGCCAAAAGCTTCGAATCACTAAGTAAACGGTTTGGGTCAGGCATCCGGTATCTCAGGCTCCACTAATTTGGTCAGCTTTTCCAGCGATTCCTGCCAGCCTAAATAGCACATTTCTACAGGTATGGCAGAAGGAATGCCTTCCTGCGTAATTTTTATTTCTGTACCCGCAATATTTTTCCGGAGCCACACTGAAGTAATCATATCTCCCGGCAGGTTGGGATCGTCAAATGTATCCGTGTATTTCAAAAATTCATTAGGTTTGATTTCTATATATGTTCCACCGAATGAATGACTATTCCCCGTTGAAAAGTTTTGGAATGACATCTTATAAGCACCACCCGTTTCTACATGCATTTGGTGAACGGTGCAAAGAAATCCGTAAGGGGGTAACCATGAAGCGATGGCAGGGGCTTCCGTAAATGCGCGGTATACTTTTTCCGGGGATGCTTTAAGCACTCTTTGCAGCGAAACAACATTGCCTGACATAAGAATATATTTTTGTTCCTACTCGTCTGGCTTTTCGGTTCCGCCCGTTTTGGAGTGGTTGCTGCTCCACTTACCTTTAATGCTGGTTGTTTATTGATTGCTTCAACACAACAAAGATGGTAAGAAGATTGCATTTGGATAGAGGCTGTATATGACAATTTAAAGGGCTGTTTGCGACACGGCCAAAAAATTTTAATCAGCCTTCGCATCAGAAAAACCGGATGGGGTATATACCGAGGTCGAGCAGAGAACCTTACGGGCAATGTTTCCCGGCCCGATGATTCCCCATTTAACAGGCTCCATATACAATTATTTTCAACCCTGTGCCTGATTACACAGTATTAAGCTGCTAATAAAAGCTTAAAAATCATACCGGAATTTTGTATCATCCAGCGTCTTTTTTTCTAAATAAGTTTTAACCATTTTAAGGAGATGTTTTATATCGAAAGGCTTTTCAATAAAATCATCGGCGCCGGCTTCTACAGATAATATGCCAATACCAGGATTGGCCGAGATCATGATAACCGGAATATGAGCAGTAGTTGCCTGGCTTTTAAGGTGATGACAGATATCAATGCCATCAATGCCTGATAACCGTTTGTCGAGTAAAAAAAGATCCGGAATGGTGTATTTATCGCCGAGCACATCTTCGCCGTTGGATATTATTTCAACTATATAGCCTGCTGATTCCAGGATAATCTTAAAGATATCCTGGATGCCCGGGTCGTCATCAGCAACCAGTATCCTTTTTATCATACATAGTTTATATCAAATAATATACCGGTACTAACAGGCAGGTATGCTTTGTGCCTGCCGTGATTTTGGAATGGGTAAGGAAACATAAAATGTAGAGCCTTTTCCCTTTTCAGAAACTACCCATATTTTACCATTTTGACGGCGAACAATTTCCGAAGCAATATAAAGTCCGAGCCCCAGTCCGGAAAAAGTATTAATAACGGGTTCCGCCACCCTGAAAAAGCGTTCAAATATCAGGTTCAGATGTTCTTTTTCGATGCCTACGCCAAAATCCTGAACAGATATTAAAACATTTTTCTTTTTTATTGCGGTTCTTACAATTATTTCACTGGCTTTGGGAGAATATTTAATGGCGTTGTTAAGCAGGTTACTTAACACCTGTCCTGTACGGTAGCGATCGCCCTCCATCAGAACGGAATGATCTAATCCGGTTTTGATCACATGTTGATGCGTGGTTCTTTGCAGCTCCTCTGTTAATTCTGTAATCAGTTCATTGAGGTCGTAGCTTTCTTCCCTGAACTTTAGCTGGTTACCTTCAATACGGTTAAAATCCAGTAAGTCTACAATAAGCGTAGTAAGCCGGTCAACCTGCATGTTCATCTTACCAACCAATTCAGCCGATCTTGTATCGCCGCTTTTTTTGAACAATTCTTCGAGGATCTGTGAATAGGCTTTAATGCTGGTAACGGGTGTTTTTAATTCATGGCTGGCTACACCGATAAAATCATCTTTCTGCTTTTCCAGTATTTTTCTTTCTGTTATATCCCTGTAATTGGCGATAATGCCATTGATCTTATCATTGTTCAAAAAACTCCGGAAAATAGCATCAATGGTTCGGTAGTTGCCGTTTTTATGCCGGAGGCGGAATTCCCCGTATACATTTTCGTCCGGGTTAGAAGCAGCCTTTTTTAATAGATCCAGTTTATGTTCCCTGTCGTCCGGGTGCACGATCATATCCAGTTTAATATTTCGTCCTACCCGCTCATCCGGTTTATAACCCAATACCGGCTCAATTGCCGGGCTTTCATACAAAACAGTGCCGTCTTCGGTAAAAACAGTAATAATATCTGAAGAATTTTGCACCAGCAGCCTGAAGCGTTCTTCATTTTCCATTAATTTTTCTTCCATTTCCTTGCGTGCAGTAATATCCTGTATGGTCAGGATAATCATGGAATCCTGCGCGTTTTTGAGCATGAGTTTAAACGCGCTTACCAGCAGGGTCTTACACCCCACGCCGCTGAAATTTCGGGTAATCTCCAACCCGCTGAAACTGGTATTTTTAGTTTGCAGCAGTTTTAATTTCCGGTGTAGTTCAGGTATATCCCATTTCCCTTCGCTTAATTCATGCAGGCATAAGCCTTCTGTTTCACCCGGCGTTAATTTAAATGCGTGGTAAAAACTTTTATTAGCATTTTTTATTTTTAAACCGGCTGTCATCATCAGCATCGGATCATTCAAACTTTCTATGATCAGTTTTGGGTAGTCTCCCGGTTCTTTCAATCTTTTATTTAGTTCTCTGTTAACCGCTTTACGCTTTTTATGAGTTGTTAATAATTCTTTTTTGAATGTTTTTTGAGCAGAAACAAGGGATGGTTTGGAAGCCTGTTTTGTTAGTACATGCACTGCTTTTTTTATTTTACCCGATACGGGTTTTATTTGTTTGCCAGCTTTATCTTTTTTCACAGCAGTTAAGATTTGCTTTCCCGGAATGCTTTTTTGGTCATAATCCCTTTCAGCTTGTTCAAGCGAAACACAAGTTACAGAAATATGTACTACCACGGCAGTAAACTGATAACCGGATGAAAAGAGGAGGTTGACCGGGAACCGCAATCCCATCCGGATGCGCCATGGCCGGTAAAAAAAGGGGAGTATGGTTAAGCCTGTATAAAAATTCTCTTTTCCTTGCTTTTGCTGTTTTGAAGAATGGATGCGGAGTATCCTTTGCGCTTATGGATAGAACGGGTAAGCCCGTAAGCGCCAGCCCTGAGGAGGGTTTTTTTATTCGCATTGATCTGCCCGGTCCTTCAGCCGGTGCAGGCCGTGGATATGACTGGGTGCAGATAGAAAAAATCGAGAAGGCGCAAGAGCTGCCATATGCAACCGCTCATACACTTATAAGAAGGACCAAAGAGCTTCAGGGAAATGAATGCGCGCATGTTTGCAACCAATGTATATCTTCCTGCCTGCAGGAAGAAGAGGTGTCGATGCTAACCCGTTGTATAAGCCTCGATATGGACTGTGCGGAAATTTGTATTGTTGCCGGGAGGAAATTATGCTCCTCCTTTTGTGGAAAATATTTCCCATTGTTTTTGTATTCACCCCCATAAACAGAACATTGTGCCTGCTGCAACCCGGTAAAACTCCGCTGTCAGGTACCGCTTCCATATAGAAAAGGAAAAGATTTGCAGTGCGGATTCATTTTTGAATATATTATTATAAATGATCAGTATGCCGCACCACAACATATTATTTCTTAAACAAAGGATTTATGAAATAGGCAGCGCTTTGCTTTACTGCCTCAACACCGGAACGCTTCGTATTCCGGCAACCATAATCAACGTGCTGAGCGTAGACAATTACGGAAATTTATATACACTGATCCAGCGTCCGGAGTATGACCTCACGGAAGCCGAAATGCAATTTCCCGTATTACTGAAACTCTATAAAAAAGGAAAACCTTTTTTCATGGAAATTCAGGGGCTGGCAGTTCTGTTAAATGATGGCGAGCTTTTTAACCAATTAATGCACCAGATGGGAAATGAATGTACCAGAAGAATGGAGAACATCATCATTGTGAAATTAAAAATGGAAACCATTTATTATTATGAATGGAAACAACCGTCGCCCGGCAACGGTATAAAAGGGCTTATCGCTCAATTTTTTCAATGGATACGGCGTGCCAGCTCCATATCTTTCTCCCTGAATTTAAATACGCTTGCCCTGCAACAGCGAATCGGATAATAGCAAGAACTGTTTATTTGTGAAACCGGCCGCAACCGTTTCGTAACATTCAACAGAAATACAAATACAATTATTGATTATCAAAGAATTAATATAATTCAGTAGGATAGTATACCCCATATCCACGCCCGTGGCTGTTTTTGCAAAATTTGATCTACCTTTAAGCCTATCGCTTTTTACCCTGTAAATATCCATTCCGCCTAAGCTGTGTGGCACCGCTCACTGCAAAACGCATTCCATGAAAAATGCAACAATAAAAGAACATAGAAAGAGTCAAAACCTCGCGGGGAAAAATGGGCAAAGCCATACCCTTCAGCAACAGTTGGCACTCTACCAAAAAGAAAAAGATATTTTACTAACCTTAAGCAACGACATTACCCGGGTTCGGGAAAAGGATGACCTTATAAAAGTTTTCTCGTCAAGGCTTAAAAAGTATTTCTATTTTACACACACGGTCATTTCGCTGATTGACAAACAAAACGGAACGTATTTTCCATTCCTGATTGACAGGGAATCTATGCAAATTAAACACCGCAGCGAGCTTCCTTCCTTACTTAAAATGCAATTCGTTATTAATGACCCGTTTCTTAGCCAGGTTACAGAGCCGGAAGTGTCGGCGTCCTTTCTGTTAGATGATATCATAAACGAACCGGGTATCCCGGCATTTTTAAAGGTCAATTATGAATGTGGAATAAAGAAAGCGATGATCGTTAAATTAAAAAGTAAAATGGAAACGATCGGGCATGTATTAATGTATTCAGACAAAACTGATAGTTTCCCGGACGACTTTAAAAATGTGCTGGAAGGAATCGCGCCTCATTTATCCAATGCCGTTGCTAATATTATAGTCAATGAGGAAATAGCGGAGAAAGATAAAGACAAGACATTTCTTATTGAGTTCAGTCATGATATAGCATCAGCCAGGACTAAGGATGAGTTAAGCCGGGCAATTCATCAATCGCTGAAAAAGCTGGGACAGATCAGGGCATATTTTATACGCACCATAAATGATGATGGCATTACCCTGAGCCCCTTTATGCATGATGAGGATATTCATTACAAGGATGCCCCTGAGTTTAAAAAATTGCTGAATACTAAGATCAACAAAAACGAGGGACTTAGCGGCAGAGTGCTGAGTGGGAACGAGCCGCAACTGATAGATTTTGAAGAAGAGGTCAAACAGGGAAATACCGATCATTATATAGCATTCTGGAAAGGCCTGGGAGCGCAAAAAGCAGCATTCCAAAAAATGGTAGGCGTTCCGCTCCGTGCAGGCAACACGGACCTGGGGATTTTATGGGTGATAACGGATCAAATAAACCTGAGCCTGCTGAAAGGAATAAGCGACCAGGTAGCCGTGGCCATTTCCAATACCAGGTCTAACGAGGAAATTACAGAAAGAGAGAAAGAAAAATCAATTTTACTTTCTTTATCCAAAGAAATAGCGGCGTTGATGAGCAGGGATGACTTACAAAAGGTAGTAAACAAACAATTCAAGCGTTTGTTCTCTATTGAAGATTTTGGCTTTTTACAGATAAATGAAGATCATACTTACAGCACATTCATGCTGGACCTTGGAAATCATATAAAAACCAAAGCAGGCTATACAGAAGTGAGTTCAGCGAGGTACCCTGTTAATGACCCCGTGTTCAGCCAGATGATGAACTCAGAAGATCCGGTAATATTCGAAATAAACAAGCTTGTGGAAATACCTGACGCGCCGGCGTATGTTTTTTTCTGGAAAAAGCTTGGACTTCGAAGAGTGTTAGGATCGGCGCTGCGTGTGGGCGGAAAAAATATCGGTTGTGCTTTCCTGCATATAGATGCTAATAAAACACAAAACATAAAGATCAATTTGCTAAAAGCCGTTTGTGCTCAGATATCGGTAGCTGTTTCCAATATTCTTGCAAATGAGCAGATCAGTAGAAAACACCAGGAACAAACATTTCTCCTGGATTTCAGTAATGATATAGCGCAGGTAAGAACGAAGCCTGAATTGCAGGCGGCTATTTTCAAAGTGCTGGATAAAACCATGCATGCTCAACTGGCAATGATCCGGGTTATTGAAGATGATAACGTTAACCTGTACCCGTTCATGTACGATAGTTCATTGTTTCAAAAATCAAAAGCGAAGTTTGATGAACTGGTGACGCAGCGGATAACCATCCATGAGCCTTACACGGCTCATGTACTGGCAAGCAGCGATGGCGTAGTATTTAATGTGGAGGAAGAATTAAAAAGCGGGAATGCTTATGCCAGGTTATGGAAAACCGCGGGATTAAAAAAAATGTATGGTTTCCCGCTCAGGGTAGGAAATAAAAACCTGGGTACGATTTGGTTGCTGGCGAAGCGGTTGAGCAAATTATTGCTGAAGGGTATTTGTGCACAGATATCCGTTGCTGTTGCCAATATACAGGCCAATGAAAAACTGCTGGCTTATAAAAAGCAATTGGAAGTAGAAAATGATTACCTGAAAGAGCAGATTCAAACCATCTATAATTTTTCCGATATTATTGGTGATGGCCCTGAAATGCAAAAAGTATATCATTTAATGTCTCTTGTGGCCGAATCTAATTCCACTGTATTGTTATTGGGAGAAACCGGTACAGGTAAAGAGCTAATTGCACGTGCTATTCATAATGCATCTCCCAGGAAAAACAAAATAATGGTAAAGGTGAATTGCGCGGCACTGCCCGCAAACCTGATTGAAAGTGAATTGTTCGGACACGAAAAGGGATCCTTCACCGGTGCCATTGAAAAACGGATCGGCAAATTTGAGTTGGCCAACAACAGTACATTGTTTTTAGACGAAATTGGCGAAATGCCGCTTGAAACACAGGTTAAATTATTACGTGTTTTGCAGGAACGTGAGCTGGAGCGTGTGGGCGGAAAAACGACAATAAAGGTTGACGTTAGAATCATTGCCGCTACCAACCGGAATTTGGAGCATGAAGTAAAATCCGGTCGTTTCAGATCCGACCTTTATTACCGGCTCAATGTATTTCCTATTACATTACCACCTTTAAGAGAACGTTCCGAAGATATTACCCCACTGGCTAATTTTTTTCTTGAACGGTACAGTAAGAATTCAGGGAAAAAAGTAATAGCCATATCTCCAAAGTGCATCGGGGAATTAAAGCGCTATACCTGGCCCGGTAATGTGAGAGAACTGGAACATTTAATTGAGAGAAGCATTCTTTTAACGCAGGGAAATGTTTTAACAGAAATACAATTGCCTAAAAGAGTGAATGAGGAAGGAGCCGATAAATCAGATGTTTCGAACAAAACCCTTCAGCAGCTTGAACGCACATATATCATTGAAGTATTGAAAAGGTGCAGTGGAAAAATTGCAGGCAGTGGCGGAGCCGCTGCAGCGTTGGAAATGCCTTCTACCACACTGCATTCAAAAATAAAAAAGCTCGGCATTTCCAAAGCAGATTATTACCAGAAAGCGGATTAAGCATACTGCTTCTTCTTATTACTGTATTCCTCCTGCTGCAGCCCTGCCGGCACAGCAGTTTATGTTTATCCCCGGTTTGCATTTACCATATCACTTTCGATTCAGCGATGTAAAGTTAACGTTCCACGCAATTCCCCGATATATAGCGCCTCTGTTCGCCAAATGGCGAAATAAAGTGGGTTGAAACATCGTACGCTTCATGTAAGTATCTCAGAATTAATTGATTGCCTATCTGGCACGCCGGTTGTTTTTAGCATCGCCAATCAATAAAAAATAAAACATAAACATTTTAACTATGACACAACCTTACAAGATTGTAAAAGCAGAGAATGATCCACGTATTCTTATACAGGTACGAAAATTTCTGCAAGCGCTTAATTCGGGAAAGGGTAAGCCCATTGAACAGCTTAGTCCCGCTGACGCACGAAAAGTATTAATAAATGCGCAAAATTCAGTAACGGTAGATTACTCCGGTATTGAAGAATCGGAAAGAACAATAATGCAGGACGGCGAACAGGTGAACGTGCATGTTGTAAAACCTATTGGCGCCCAACCGGGCGCGCCGGCCTTCATCTATATTCATGGAGGGGGATGGGTACTGGGAGATTATCAAACCCATAAAAGATTGATAAGAGACCTGGTAGTGGAAAGCGGCGCTGTAGCGATTTTCCCCGATTATACGCCATCACCCGAAGCCTATTATCCGGTAGCCATTTATCAAATCTACGCTACGCTTAAATGGTTGGAGGAGCATGGCAGCGAAATAGGCGTTGATGGTAGCAACCTCGCGGTTGTTGGTAACAGTGTAGGCGGCAACATGGCAGCATCGGTGGCATTGATGGCTAAAGAAAAAAATGGGCCGGCTATAAAGCTCCAGGTATTACTATGGCCGGTAACCGATGCCAATTTTGAAACCGGCTCATACAAAGAATTGGGTGAAGGAAGATTTCTTACAAGGAATATGATGATGTGGTTTTGGGATAATTATTTGCCTGATAAAGAAGCGCGCAGGGAAATATACGCATCTCCGCTGAACGCTACTTTAGATCAGTTGAAAGGCCTTCCTCCTGCCTTAATACAAACTGCAGAGAATGATGTGCTGCGGGATGAAGGTGAGGCCTATGCCCGGAAATTAGATGAAGCCGGGGTTAAAGTAACCTTAACCAGGTACGGCGGATTGATCCACGATTATGGTTTGTTAAACCCGTTGGCTGAAATCCCGGCGGTTAAAACAGCGCTGTTGCAGGCAGCCGCTGTTATGAAGAATGCACTGAAGCACGAATGATCCCGGCAGCAAATAACAAAGTCAACTTGCCTTTTGATAAAAAGATTTTATTAATCACACAAATATTTAAGTATAACAATTTAAAAAACAAAAATCATGAAAATTGTAGTAATTGGCGGAACCGGCCTTATTGGTTCAAATCTTGTAAACAGGCTTCTCCGGCATGATCACACCGTGATAGCCGCATCTCCTGCATCGGGTGTTAACACCATTACCGGTGAAGGACTGAATGAAGCGCTGAAAAATGCAGCTATTGTTGTTGATGTTTCCAATTCTCCCTCATTTGAAGACAAAGCGGTCCTGGATTTTTTTCAAAGGTCTACCATGAACCTGCTTACTGCGGAAGCTTATGCCGGAGTGAAGCATCATGTTGCTATGTCGGTGGTGGGTGCTGAGCGTCTTCCCGAAAGTGGTTACCTCCGTGCAAAAATTGCACAGGAAGAACTGATCAAAGAGTCCGGGATTCCCTACAGCATTTTGCGTTCTACTCAGTTTTTTGAATTTGCAGGCAGGATAGCACAGGCAGGCACAACCGGTGAAGAAGTGCATATTTCGCCGGCCGAATTTCAACCCATAGCATCAGACGAAGTGGTGTCGGCCCTGGCAGATATCGTGCTCGGAGCGCCTTTAAATGCCACCGTTGAGGTAGCCGGGCCGGTGCGTATGCCGATGGTTGAGTTCATCCGCTACTATCTGAATGCAACAGAAGATTCCCGCCGGTTGATCAGTGATGGGCATGCGCTTTATTTTGGCGCCGAATTGAATGACAGATCCTTAGTTCCGGGTGGTAATCCCCGACTTGGAAGAATAAAATATGAAGATTGGTTCAGGGCCCAGTTAGCTACAGCGCAATCCTGATAACTTTCACTACAGCATTTGATCACTGCCTTTCGTAACGGAGATGACGGGTGTCAGCTCGTTGAGGCGGCTGTAAGGGACGTGCACTTTCCACCCGTTCGTGCACGGGACAAACCCACGTCGGCGCGGTGTCCCCGCGAAAACCGGCCAGCTACACAACGAGGCGGCCGGCAGCAGATGCGCTTATTTTCTAATCATAAAAATGGTTTAACATGGGTACCATCTTTTCATCTAAAAAAACAGATCCCGGCAATGAACGGGCCATATCAGAAGGCATTCAGGAAAGCATATACCCATTCTACCACGAAGTAAATATAACCGATGGAGGGGAATTCCTGGATGATGCCATACGAATGAAAGACCAACCCTTAGGCGAAACAAAGGATAGGGAAAACTGACGACACTTTGCAGACGCCTGTAAGAAACAATATTATTAAAATCAAAAACAAATTTTATGTTTACAATTAAACAACTCACATCAGTTGCGTTAATTGCTGCAGCTAACGTTTTTCCGCTGTCGCAAAATGCAAACGCACAAACCCATTCAAAAGGAGTAAAAAATATTGTATTGGTTCACGGCGCTTTCGCCGATGGTTCCAGTTGGACAAAGGTTATTCCTTTACTTCAGGCAAAAGGACTAAACGTAATTGCCGTGCAAAATCCGCTCACTTCGTTCGCCGATGATGTTGCTGCTACCAAGCGGGCCATCGCTCAAATGGACGGACCGGTACTGCTGGTTGGACACTCGTATGGCGGAATGGTGATTTCCGAAGCAGGAAAAGATCCAAAGGTGGCCGGGTTGCTCTACGTTGCTGCATTGGTTCCTGAAGAAGGACAGAACGTTAACGATGTTAATGCTGCGATGCCGCCAACAGCAGTGGGGCCGGAATTTCAGCTTAGCCCCGATGGTTTTTTATCCCTGTCGCCAAAAGGGATCAACGAGTTTTTTGCGCAGGATGTATCACCCGAAGAAAGAAAGGTAATATTTGCTACCCAGGTTACATGGGCTGCATCGGCCACCCAGGAAAAAGTATATAGTCCTGCCTGGCAAACAAAACCTTCATGGTATATCGTAGCGGCAAAAGATGGGATGATTAATCCTGACCTGGAGCGGTATAAGGCCGGGCTGATAAAAGCAACAACGCTTGAGCTTGCATCCAGCCATGTTCCTATGGTATCCCAGCCAGGTAAAGTAGCGGATTTCATGATTGAGGCAGCCGGGAAATTATAATATACCCGATGCGCAAGAACTTACCGACAGTATATTTTTTTAAACAAATAAAATCTAAACAAAATGAACGAGTTTTTATTAGCGATCCACAGGGATCTTACAAGCAAAAATCCGAGTCCTTCGCCGGAGCAAATGAAAGCAGCATTAAAACCTTATCAAGACTGGATAGCGGGCATTGCGTCCAGCGGCAAGCTGGTTGCTCCGCCAAAGCGATGGGATGTTGACGGAAGAGTAATTGCAGGAGATAGTAAAGTACAGCAGGGGCCTTACGCAGAAAAAAAAGAGTCTATCGGCGGGTTATTTCTGATAAAAGCAAAAGATTACGATGAAGCTGCGGAGATTGCGAAGGGATGCCCGATTATTCAATATGGAGCCATTGTTGAAGTACGTATGGCAATTCCTGCAGCATAGGGTTTGGGGTTATTGAATGCCTTTGGCGTAACAAAGGCATTCTTGTTATTCTAACAGTGCTGATAAAGAAATCAAATAAATAGTAATCAAAAAATAAAGTACAGGTTAACAACAGGAATCACTGCGCCGGATTTTGAGCTGTATGCTTCCCCTTATCAAAAATTCATCCTCTTGCCTTACCTGCAGCCGTTGCAACAGAGGCCGCTGCCCTGCAGGATAAATTTTGGGAAATGCACGACATCATTTTTGAAAAACAGCAAACGCTGGAGGCAGAAAGTTTTTTCTATTTGCTACAACCATCGGACTTGACCAGGAACGCTTTAAAAGTGATATGCAAAGAAAAGATCTGGCGGAGAAGGTTCAGCGCGATTTTGAAAGCGGACTCAGAAGCGGGGTAAACCGGACTCCATCTTTCTTTGTCAATGGAAAAAAATATAATGGTGGTTGGGAAGAAGATGAACTGCTTCAGTACCTGGAAAGCAAGTTGGCGGAGATCTCCGTTTTTTAGAAGTAAATGTAAATGTACAGGTGTATAGGGATACTTTCAACCCCTTATCTCCCGTTTGCGCGCAGCACGGTTATTTCTTTCTTCACCTGGTCGTCGTAGGTTTTTTTAACAATATAGTGCCATTGCCGCTCGGGAACGTCAACGAAAAAGATATCATCTTTTTTATGTTTTTGTACAGCGTCCTGGAATTCTTTGGGCATCATTTCTTCGCCGAAGAACCAGCCGGTGTCGCCATGCGTGGTGTTGCCATCCATGGTGTACTGGTCGGAAAGCTGATCGAATGATGTGCCTTCAGATGCTTTTTGTAAAATAACTTTTTTAAGACTGTCTACCTCTGCGTTGGATAAGGATGAGCCGTCTAAGAAGATATAGTTGGCGCGGTAAGTCACTTCTTCCGTTCCGTCAAGCACCAGGTAAGTAACATAGCCAACGGAAAAAACATCGCCTTTTTTTTGCCGCAGCAGCCGCTTGTCTATAAGCGTTGTGTCTTTTCCCAGTGTGAGGTGAAGCAGGGTAGGTTTGAGCGGCTGGTTGGCGTCAATGAATTTCTGCGCTTCCTGGAGTGTTTTGATCTTTTCAAACTGTTCCCTGACGGTTAACTGTGCAAACATTGGCGTGGCAAAGAGCAGGCATATCCATACAAGAGCAGCTTTCATATTTCTATTTTTAGTTGGGTATTTCAAAAAATGCTTTTAATAAAAATTGCTGAACACACCTGATGAAGATACTATTTTTATAGTATTATCATTGGGTGCAAACTGTTATAAATTCTCCCAAAAATACGGCGCAGCCTTGAACCGGTGGTCTGCAGGAGCTTAAAAGATCCTTAAAAATTATAATTATGGTTTGACATTCATATCTTTTGATGTTGCCAAAGCGATCACTCTCCCGTTTTCACCTACTGCGTTATAAAAATGATATACTACGCCTTCCCATTGTATTACCCAGGGCTTATGCGCATATTGCTGATCGTAAGGTTCGGATGGCGCTACCAGGCTGGGTCCATTCCATTCTGTCCAGTTCAGCAGGTTGTATGAACACGCGAAGCGGTCAAAAGCGGAGGGGTTGCCATCCTGCCAGTTATGCCCAAAATAAAACATCACGTACAGGTCATTCATCTTTACAATTTGCGCGTCGCCACAAATACCCCTTCCTTTTGTAATTACCGGGTCATGGCCTTTGCGTTCCCAATGCTCCATGTCATTGGAAACTGCCACGGCAATGCTTTCAAAACTATGTCCCTTAGCATCTGTACTGTCGCCTGCCGCATTATAATACATCACAAACGGGTAACCGCTTTTTTTATCTGCATCATGTATTACGGAACTTTTAAAGATGGTTTTATTATCGTACCATTTAGCCGATGAATCAATGGCCGACAATACCGGCTGCGGTAATCTTTCCAGCTCTTTTGCCTGCAGGTTATCTGTATACGCCATGCCCACACCCAAACGCCCTGCTTCATATCCCTTATCGGCGCCGCCTAAGTAAGATACCCAATATCTTTGGTTATATTTCATGGGCGCATAGCTTCCGCCCCAGGTAATATCTACCAGTGCCGGATACCCTGCCTTTTGACTGGCATCCCAGGTGTTTTCGGTAAAGGACATTATCTTTCCCTGCGTATCCCAGTGCAGCAGGTCATTGCTTTCGGCGATCCAGGTTTCGTAGCCGGTTCCGTCAAAAATAATATAGGTCATATACCATTTGCCATTCAAACGAAAAACGGTGGGACTGTCGGCCATTTTCGCAGCATCGGGCGCTGAAACAACGATGCCATATTTAAAAGGCGTTTTTACTGCTTCGTATACTTTTTGCATGGTTTCCTGTGAAACGGTTGAGGGCACAGGCGCTTTGCAGCTCCATATAACGATGCAGATGCAGAAAAGCGAAAAGCGCATACCCCTATTGTGGTTCATACATTAATGATTGATCGTAAATATATAGTTACCGGAAGCAATCGCAAAATGGATATTACCTGCTTTTTGCTGTATACGAGTGATCCATTTATTTTGGATAAGCGGTTGGTTATCTGCTGTTATGTTTTTTATATGAGAAACGGGTAAGATAACCGCTGCCGTTGTATTGGCGGGGATACTTACCGTTAATACGGTTTTGTTCCCTTCTTTTTTCCATGCGGTATGGATAATGCCGTTTGGCGTGGAATGCGAAGCGCTTACCGAATCCATACCATCTACCATTTGGGGAGCTATACGGATCCTGCGAAACCCGTGATCATCTTCCTGCTGGTTAATGCCACCCAATCCACTGTAAAGCCACTCCATTAAATGTCCCAGCATCATGTGATTATTGGATACAAGCCTCAGGGTGGGCCAGGATTCCGTTAGCGCGGTTGCGCCATGCTTTATCTGGTAGCCGTATCCCGGCACGTCGTTCCTGTTATTCATTTCATATAGCAGTTGGGAAGCGTTACCGTTTTCCAAAACCCGTACCAGGTAACGGTATCCCACATCACCCGCGGTTAATGCCTTATTACCGGCATGAATGGCTTTTACCAGGTTATTAAAAACCCTTTCGCGGTATTGTTCTTCTACCAGGCCTGTGAACAGGGGCATGGCATAAGCGGTTTGACTACCGGTGGCGTATACCTGCGTTTCCGGGTCAAAGAACTTATCGTTAAAGGCTTTTTTAATTTTTTCCGATAGCGCAGCATATAATTCCGCCTCTGCATCCTTTGCTAAAAGCGCGGCAGTTTTGCTTAGTATTACCGCATCGTAGTAGTATATGGCAGTTGCGGTTAGCGCAAGTGGCGTAAGCTGCGAGGGCCCGGGAGGTTCCGGACCAAGGTCGTACCAGTCGCCCAATCCGTACGATAAAATATGATCGTTCGCTTTGGTATTTAAATGGGATACATAGCGTTTCATCATATCATAGGCATTTATCAATGCTTTTTTATCGCCGTACCATAAATACATATACCAGGGAATGATCACGGCGGCGCTTCCCCATTCCGGGGAATCGCGGAAGCCGTCTTCAAACGGAACATATTCCGGCGCAATATCGGGAACAAGGCCGCCGGGCAGTTGCGCTTCTTTCATGTCGTGAATGATCTTCGTATATAAATGCCGGACATCGTATGCGTAACGCATGGAGGCACCCACAAGATGGGTTTGCTCCAGCCAGCCTAATTTTTCTCGATGAGGGCAATCGGTGGCCACACTTGCCATATTGCTTTTTATGGCCCAGTCAATGAGCTGGTAAATATTATTGAACAGGGAGTCGGAACAGTTAAAGCTTCCGGCCGAAGGGGAGCTGTTTCGGGTATGCAGCATCGTTATTTCCGGCATTTGCGGCGCAGGGGCAGTGCTGATGTATTCTACCAGCGTATAGCGTAAGCCGTAATACGTAAACCGGGGCTCCCATGTTTCTGTGCCGCTGCCTTTAAGGATATAGGTAAAGTAATAAGGTTTTCCCGACGCGGATTGTTCGGGCAGTCCGTTGTCGTTCAGCAATTCAGCAGGTGTAATACGAATGGTATCTCCTTTGTTGCCTTTTACTTTCAGGCGCACGATGCCGGAAGCATTCTGCCCGAAATCATAAACTGTTTTTCCTTTGGCTATCGCTGTTTGCGCCTTCACCGGAAAAGTGTCCATCACTTTTAAGGGGTAATCATACTGCGCCCTCATTTGCCCGCCCGGGCCCTTTGTGATCAATACTTTTTTCCAGCCGGCATCTGCAAAGCCGGGCATATCCCAGCCTGCCTGTTCTTTATTGGCGTCATAATCTTCTCCGCCGTAGATGCTTGTAAACAGTACAGGAGAGGGCGCTGTTTTCCAGCTTTCATCTGTAACAATTTCTCTTGAGCTGCCATCTGTAAACCGTACAATCAGTTTAGCGCGCAGCATAGGATATCCTTCTGCGCGAACCAGCTTCCTGTATCTTTCGCGATTGATGTAAAAAAATCCCGTGCCAACAATAGCGCCTATTGCATTTGGTCCCTGTTTCAGGCGGCTGGTAATATCATAGGTGTTGTACAGGCAGCGCTTTTCATAATTCGTCCATCCGGGCGACAGGAAGTCGTCACTTACTTTTCCCCCGTTGAGGTGCAGCTCATATTGTCCTAAACCCGAAACAAAAACGAAGGCTTCCTTAACCTGCTTTTCCAATATGAATTCTTTTCTGAAGCAGGGAACCACAGCGCGTTGTATGGCTTTATTGCCGAGTGCATCACCGTTGCCATGCACGCCGGGCATTACTTGCATGCTATCGGGTAAAATATCATATGCTATCCAGTTACTGGCATGCCATTCTTCCTGCTGCAGGATGCCGGTAGTAAAAGTGGCGGTTTCACTCCATGCAGATGCTTTGCCGGCACTGTTCCATACTCTTACTTTCCAGTAGTATCTGCGACCCGATTGCAATGACTTTCCCGCAAAGGCATTATTGTTATTATCAGCAGATGCGATGCGGCCGGAGTTCCAGGTGTCGGCGTTTTTTTCATTCAGCTTATCCGGGCTTGTGGCAACCAGTACCTGCCAGGCTAATTGTGTAAAGCCTCTTTCGGCTGAACTGATCCACCAGCCCAGTAAGGGCTTTGCACTTTCAATGCCGGAGGGATTAATTTTTTGTTCGCAACTCAGATGATCCGGCAAAAAACCGGCTTTTACTATCATCCCGCACATAAGCAGGCAAAGCAGCAGGAATGATTTTGTATGAAGCATAATTATGCAGTTTGCCTGAAAGATAGCAAATGGCACTTAATAATGGTGCTGTATGTATTCCTGTTTTTTGTTTTGGTGTTTACCTTTTTCCCGGCTCCCTGATGGATGTAATAAGGTTCAGGTACAACGCGGTGTTCAGCTCCATTCCGCAAAGCATTTATTGGGCCAGGTACAACCATTACTACCGTGGGATATGGCGATTATTCCGTTAGCCCCACTTGCACAAAACTGCATGTTGTGCATTCACCATTAGAATTTGATGCTTAGGGTACAAGCTCATACCATATCTCTATTTCATATCCATCCGGATCTTTAAAAAAAATGTAGGGTGAACCGGGAGCAAATTCTCCTTTGTGAACAATTTGCCCGCCTGCGTTCAATATCTTCTTTTCCATTACTGAAATATCTTCTGGTTTACGAAGCCTGAATCCGAAGTGCTTAATGCCACCAGATTCTCCATTGGCGTTTCCGTTTTTTTCAAACACAAGAATATCGTGAGAACCGGGTGTGGAAAGTTGAATAAAATCTGCTTCTTCATACATTATTTCCATGTCAAACACGGTTTGATAGAAATTCTTTGTTTTACTTAGGTCTTTGACTGCAACAGCAATATGTGTCAGTCCATAAGTGGGAGTTTTTCCTGTTGATGTCATATTATTGATTGCTATACAGACTTAATACTATGTTGGCATGAATATCGGGATGTAGTTCCAAAGTCAGATTGTTTGTATGTCGTTGTTCACCATTTAAATTTATTCTCTTTCTGTTTGTTCTCTGCGTGTCTGCTTAAAGATAGTTGTCGTTATAGCAAGACCGCTAATGCTGTTTCGCTGTGGCTAAATTAGGAAAAAAGCCAGTGTGGACAGCATTGGCGGTAGTGTTTTTTTTTGTTTTCGTCCTTTTGCTGTTTACGAAATACTGCTTTTGTCAGTTCATAAAAGAAAATTATTACACCTGATAATAGTAAAGTAATTCTAATGAATAGTATTGTTGTCTGGCTACAAATATAATTTGGGATAAGAGGTGTTTGTGTCATAATAGACAGCCGAAGCGGCGGTTACCGGTACTGTCTCTAAGTTGTGAATTGCTTTCAAATTATTATGTAGCTTAGTTCTTATACAACATGGATTCAAGTATCCCTCTGAAAAAGAGAGTTGTGAATTGCTTTCAAATTATTATGTAGCTTAGTTCTTATACAACATGGATTCAAGTATCCCTCTGAAAAAGAGAGTTGTGAATTGCTTTCAAATTATTATGTAGCTTAGTTCTTATACAACGTCATACGCTTTTAATGCCTTTTTTATTGAGTTGTGAATTGCTTTCAAATTATTATGTAGCTTAGTTCTTATACAACACGCAAAACATAGGTTCCTTCGCTCAGCCCGTTGTGAATTGCTTTCAAATTATTATGTAGCTTAGTTCTTATACAACCCCACGTGAAACGAATTCCCTGATAGCTCTGTTGTGAATTGCTTTCAAATTATTATGTAGCTTAGTTCTTATACAACTTCCGTCTGGTGCGTTGAAGGGCACAATCAGTTGTGAATTGCTTTCAAATTATTATGTAGCTTAGTTCTTATACAACGCACCTTTTGAAATAAGTGTGCGCCTCTTTGTTGTGAATTGCTTTCAAATTATTATGTAGCTTAGTTCTTATACAACCGCTTCTTTTTCAGACTTTATTGCATCGTCGTTGTGAATTGCTTTCAAATTATTATGTAGCTTAGTTCTTATACAACCGGTAACCTCCGGAACAGTCAGCAGGGTATAGTTGTGAATTGCTTTCAAATTATTATGTAGCTTAGTTCTTATACAACAGGGAAAGTGCAGCGAAAGACATTACAATAGTTGTGAATTGCTTTCAAATTATTATGTAGCTTAGTTCTTATACAACGATGCTTAACTGATCTTCATGCGCCGTGTCGTTGTGAATTGCTTTCAAATTATTATGTAGCTTAGTTCTTATACAACCACAAGTTGCCTAAGCGCTTGATTTTAATGTATTTGGACTAAGTTTTACAATGAAAAAATGGGGCTCCGGCTCCATTTTTTTGTTCCTGTTCTGCAAAAACAACCCGGAACTTTGCGGGTTTTTGGGTAATTTCCCATACTATTTTGTATTTGCTATATGCCTGATTACCACCTGCCGCTGCTGCCCGGCGAAGAATACCATGTGCTCAGCAGAGCCGTTGGAAATGAAAAATTGTTCCGGAATGGGAATAATTATGCTTTTTTTCTCACCCGTTATATTAAACATATTTCACCGGTCGCGGATACTTATTGCTATTGCCTGCTTCCCAATCATTTTCATTGTTTGGTTAAAATAAAGGAGGAAGCGCAACTGGAGCGTCACTTTCATGAAGTAAAATACAATAAGCGATTTTCGCCCGAATTGCTTCCCGGATTTGTAATGGAGCGGTTTTCCAATCTGCTCAACAGCTATGCCAAAGCCTATAATAAAATGTATAACCGGAAGGGGGCTCTGTTTATTGATTATTTACGGCGAAAACAAATTGAAAGTGATGAGCAATTTCGGGCCACGGTGCGGTATATTCATAACAACCCGGTGCATCATGGCTATTGCACCAACCTGAGCAGATGGAACTGGTCTTCTTATCCTGCTATGCGCTCAAATGAACCCACCTGGCTATTGCGACCTGAGCTGCTGGACTGGTTTGGAGGAATAAAAGGGTTTGAGGATTATCATAGCCGGCCTGGCCAAGACCTATAAGATTTGCCGCGCTGCTGCAACCGTGGGCTGCAAATCTTATAGGTCTGCCGCCCGGCTTCCCAGGGCCGCAAATCTTATAAATCTGGCGCTACCCTTAAAATAGCTCCAGTTGCTGCGCTATGGCAGGGGCTTCCGTTAATTCCTTGCCCCGGAATATCTCCATCATGCCAAACTGTTTATCGGTAACGCACATAATGCCTACATGTCCTTTGGCGGGGAGAAAGCTTTTCACCCTTTTAATATGCACATCGGCATTTTCCCTGCTGGCGCAGTGTCGCAGGTATATGCTGAACTGAAACATATTGAATCCATCCGCCATAATATCTTTGCGGAATTTGGCATAGATCTTCCTGTCCTTTTTGGTTTCGGTGGGAAGATCAAAGAATACAAGTACCCACATGATGCGATAGGCGTTTAAGCGATTGAACATATAAGCGCAATTGAGGTTCCGGATGCCAGCTTGGGCCAGATCTATAAGGTCTCCGGCGCAGCGCGGCTTCCCGGCAGACCTGATAGATCTAGCTCAGCTCCGGGTATAATATCTTCCTGCTCTTTCCTTCAAAGCATTTGGCTAAGCTGGCAGTTGTGCGCTGTACCGCATTCATCAGCGGACTCTTTTGTCCGTCTATCTGCACATCCATGGCAGGAATTTCAAGCAATGCCTTTTTCATATTAGGCGTCATCTCTAAGAATTTTCCATTGCCTCTTATGATCTGGCAAACGATCTTGTCTACAAAAGGGCGATATGGCTCCATAATATCATCTGCCAGGCAATAGGCATTATACTGGTTCCTGTGATGGATACCCAGCGTAGGCAATAATCCGCTTGAAGTTAAACCCCTTGCTACCAGCGCTCTCAGTATAGCATAACCGTAGTTGAGCAGGTTGTTGGGCGGTGGGCCATAGCGTTCGCGCCTGAACTGCAAAAAATCGGGGAAGATCCTTTTCCAGTAATAGGCTGCAGCCTGGGCTTCATGATTTTCGCTGTCACCGCTTTTTACATCTTTGGCGTAGGTGAGCAATAATTTGTATTCTTCCCTTTCATGCAACAACAGGGCTGCCTGGTTTTCTATTTTGCAGGTTACCGTTTGCTGCCATAATTGTTTTTTTAGGGGAACCGATGCCTCTACCTGCGCCTGAAATTTCTGGCTTTGCAGGCTATGTCCGTCTAAGTTAAACAACATACCCGTAGGGTGGTGCGTGTGGTCGCAGGTGATCACTGCCGTGTTGTTAGACAGTAATTTGGCCAGCAGGGACTGGGTAATAGTGATCTGCTGGTGATCTAATATCAGTAAGCCAATGTCCTCTATCGGCGCCGACCTGGTTTCGCCGCTGTCGTGCATCTCGATCACCAATTGCTCGTTATTGGTTTTGAGATAGGCAGGATTGCCGAAATAAAGCGTTCGTTTGATCATGGGAGCAGGGTTTATCGCAAATGGGTTGTTGTCGCTTTAAGTTTACCAGGAGGTTAGTTTGCAGCTTTCTAAAAGGGACTGCCGGAGCGTAAAATATTGCATTAGTAACTCACGGAATCCTAATTTATTACTTTTTTCTGTATTTATTTATTCTTTTCGTTCTTCAATATCCGTTTTATTAATTCATTTTGTTACATATCAGGATATGTTGTTCCAGGGGCAGGTTTGCTTTCGCATACGACCCGGCGGTCCATTCAAAGGTATCAAATGTTGTTAGAGTTGTTTTTTATAATGGCTTCTGACTTCGGTAAAATGATGTGTTGTTCTTTTATTTCATTAAAGGATTTTTTTTACGGGTGAAATATTGCCGAGGCAGTCAATGTTCAATTTAAGCGGATTTTGAGCTAAAAATGCGCCAACACTTTTAAACAAATAATATCTTTTACTTTCTTTTGCTCCTAATGTTTGCTTCAAATCTGAATTTTTAGTTTCTAAATGATGTCTGAACCAGTATTGATTTTCTCCCACACTCCAAACTAAATACAAGTGTTTGCTGATAAGTGATTTGTTGTTCTCGGCAATTGCTTTTTTTACATTTTCTTTACTTAATCCTAAAATGAACATTTCATTTTGTTGCAGGCTATATTCTAATTTTAGATTATCTACAGGAAGTTTATCTATAAAAGGCTGTGGTAATTGCTTATCAAGAATAGTAGTCCAAAGAGCATTGGTATCTTGTATCACTACCGGAAGCTTGAATTTCTTTCTTTCTACTGCGTGCCAGAATGTGCAGGCGTGCTGTATCAGCTTGCCGTCTGCATCTTTATAAATAGCGATGTGGTGGTTGTTTCCCAATACAACAAAACCAATATCCTCTCCTTTTTCATCTTTTTTTATACCTTCCACTGCCGACAGACCTGTAAAACACCTGACGCTTTTAATGGGGATTTGCTTTTCTTCATTATGCCAAAGCGTTGTTTTGAATGCTTCTTTCTCCTTTCCCCCGTGTTCATACAATCTTTGTTGTACAAGTTCTTTAACCTTTTTATCTACGATGTACGGAACATCTTTGGCTTTTAAACTATCCAACTTATACTTGATAACGACTTCTTCTTTAAAGCAGTCTGCCGTTTCCAAAACCTTTTGCTTTTCATTATCTAAATACACGGGTGATTTTTTTAATGAGTTTATTGCCCTTTTTACATCACCGTTAAACTCGCTTATTTTATCCAGTACTTTTTGCTGAATGCTTTTATCAATAATAGTTTTTGGATTCTCAAAAAGATATTTTGCAGCTTTATTTTTTTCGATGATTTTTATTTTTCCATAAACGGATTGCTCATGCAATGCACCCCGAGGCGTTAGCACTCCTGTATTAATATTTTTTCCTTTTGCCTTAAACTTGCTGATGGAAACCACTCGTTTACCGGGTTTGAAGGAAATCAAAATTTCGTCTATCGCTTTAGAAACCTGTGCAGTATCGAACGGTCTCTTTATAAGCAAATAAGTTTCTAACAAGGTCATCTTTTCATTATATTCAACTTTTGCAGCATCTACTTCTTTTTTCATTTCGTCCCGTACATCGCTTGCATTCAAAGTATTGATACGTTGAATGAATCCTTGTTGTGTGCAGGCTATCACTAATGCATCTACCGCATGGTGGCGGTGATCATCGCGCTTACTCCAGTTGGCAATTCCTTCTTTGTAATGTTTTCTTCTTCCGTGTTCACTTGTCCACTCCTTCATTTCCGTTTGCTCCAGCTCTTTGAATTTGGGTAACTGCAAATGCAGCATAACATCTTCCCAACCCCATAGCTTACGCAGTTTGGCCGTAACATTACCCTCTGTAACTCTTACCTTACTACATATTTTTCCCAATATCTCTTTTGATTTTCGACTGATGTATTGAGTTTCCCTGATATTACGATCTATGAAACTTTCCCAAAGCTTTTTATCTGCTTCTGTTTCTTTTTTTTGCTTTTTTCGTTCCTGATATTGCTCAAAGGAAACCTTTAAACGGTTCATTTTAGAATAAGAAATAATACCGCGCTTAAACCATTCGTCTACCCTTGATAAATATTGATTGAGTACAGCATTTCCCTTTTTCGAAATATAATCGTAAGCTGTTAAATTGGTTTTGTTGCCATTGCATTTACGATGTACCAGCACTTTATTGCTTTGAGAATCATCGAACAATAAAGCTTTAGGCACTATATGGTCTACATCAAAAGCATCGCCGGTTAAAGCTTCTGTTAAATTAAAAGTTTCTCCACAATAGATACATTGATTAACGACTTGTGTCTCGTTCCAGCTTTTATCTCTTGTTGGTGAAATAAATTTATATTTTTCAATAAATCGTTTGGTAGCAGGTATGTCTAATTCTTTTAAGGCATTTGCCACTTTGTCGTTTATCTTTTTATTGAAAGAATTTAGTTTATCAGCTGCATCGCGTTCGTCTTTACTTTGTTTGAGTTCGCGAGCCAGTTCAATTCTGATTTCAGCAGGCTTGCCATATTTTTCAATCAAGGCATTTACCACATTAATCATTTGGTTTAAAATTTTTTCTACTACCGGCTGACGCAAGCTATTTTTTGGTAAGAGCGTCAGTTTTTTATCAGTACCTGTTTTTTCTAATTCATCTTTGGTAAGTGACCGGGAAACATAACCGGCAAGGCTTTCTGCTTCATAAAGATTATAGCCTTGCATTAGGTAAGACAATATTTTTCGAATAGCTTTTACCGATTTATTAGCATAACCCTGTTTGTCGAAATCAATCTTAGAAAGCTTTTCAGCAATTTCTTCTGAAAACGCAAACCGCTTTATTAATGCCTGCTTACATTCTTCCAAATCTTTAATGGAATAGATGGTATGCCATAGTTGATAGAGTGGCTGTTTTTCTATTTCTTTACTGATAATGGAGCCGTGTCGTTCTTCCAAAATCTCACCTGTTTTACGGTCATAAATGTAAGCGTCTTTTCCATTGGAGATAATTTTTGTATTAAAGTTCAGAAGGTTACTGTCGCCAATAATTTTATGGATATCTGCAAATGTGGGATTACCCTTAATACCTTTTAAAATTTGTTTATTGCTATAAACGTCGTCTTTTTTAAGGGTTAAAATTTTCAATAAATCGGTGAAACTTAGCTGTTCGTTTTTCCAAAGGTGCTCAGCAATTTGTTTCTTTTCGTCAAGTGTAGGGGTGCGGTCGCCCCATTTGTATTTTGCATCAGGCGGATTTTTTACTTTCAAGTTGATATTGTTTACCGTTTCCCAAATTCGGCATAATTGGAATAATGGGTTGGATTTTGCCGCTACTTTTGGCCCTACAAATACTTCTTTATCGTTTCCTGATTTGTCTTTTATTGTTTTTTCAAAACCTTCAAACTCACATACACTCAATAATCCTTTTTGCGATTTCAGTTTGCGTTGATAATAAATAATTTCATCGCGAAGCGAATGGATTAAATCGTCTGTCAGGAATGGATGATGCTTTTTTTGAACATTGATAATCGTATCAAACTCTTCAATATAAGCCTCACGCGGATATACTTTTTCCTTTACCCTGAAATATTGATTTTGTTCAACAGCGTTTTTCAATCCTTTATAAAAAAACTGCCCAATGGTTTGATTACGATCTTTCAGTTGGGTATATCTGCCTTTTACGGCTTGTACATATTCTGTATCCCTTTTGTCAGCATTGGCTTCGTTTCTTGCCGATTTATAACCTCGTTTTTGATTAAGCATATACAAGACTCGTCCCAATTGCTTCGGTTCTATGGGCAGTGAAGCAGCGTCACTTCTTAATTTCCAGATGTCCAGCATAGATAGATTAAGTAACTCTTTGGATGGATAAATACTATATTTCTCTAAAGCTTTTCTTAAGCTGTATTTGAAATCATCACTTTTCTTCAGTTGTTTCCTGTCATATCCTCTGCGCTGTATTCTAGCTGTTGTTCTATCCTGATTTTTGGAAATTGCTTGTCCTTTCTGAAACTGGGCACGTTCGTCAGAGGACAATGATATAATTCTGCTGCCCATTGCAAGAATTTCTATTGGAATATTATTTTCATCAACTTTTATTAATACCCACCCAATGGAAGTCGAGCCGAGGTCTAATCCAAGAATTGTTTTATTCATTTTGAAATTTTATTATTTTAAAAATTGCTAAACCTTTATTATTTTCGCTATGAAAGCAATTCACAATAAGGATTATTCCGTTGTGAAAACATTTAAGGTGGCGCAAGTCGCCTTTTTTTATTCCCGAAGCGCTTACTTGAAATTACGGACAGGGTTCATGGAGTGATATTGCAGGTAATGCAGGCAATCGGGTTGAGACGTTAATTTACGAATTTTGGATGAATTTTGCAGCAGCTTTTTATTTTACTGCAAAGTTTTTTAGTGTGCTGTAAGATTTGCATGGTAATGCACTGCATACCTGGATTTTTCCTCTCCCTCATGCAGAATAGTGTTCCAAACCCCGAACGGAGCATCGCAACAGTTGTACATAGCAGCTATGCAGCCGGCTAACCCATACCATAGCAGATCCTGTTCATTAGGGCTATGTTGTTCGTATTCATCCCGCTTCACCCTCGCATATTCCGTTGGCGTCATGCCAAACTGTTTTAAAAAGCTCCTGCCGAAATTGTTCTGCGGTTGAAAGCCGGTCGCATAGCTGCTGTTTCGGGGTATAAAGGAAGGCTCCCTTATATTTGTACGCCCGGTTATTACTATTATTGCAGAATATTGTGTAAAGTTTATCATTCAAAGCAATCAATCATGAAGCCATTTTTTTCTTTTGTTTTTTTTGTAACGATCAGTATGGGATTATATGCGCAGGAAGCGTGGAAGCCTGTTGCGGGCAAAATTACAACGCAATGGGCAGCGGATATAAAAGCGCAACAGCCCTTGCCCGAATATCCCCGTCCGCAGCTTGCCCGCAAAAGCTGGGTGAACCTCAACGGGCTGTGGCAATATGCCATTCTTCCTAAGGAAACCGGCGAAACCCCACCTGCCGCTTTTGATGGTAATATCCTTGTTCCTTACGCGGTGGAATCTGCCCTTTCAGGCGTGGGCAAAACGGTAGGAAAGGATAGTGTGCTCTGGTACAAACGCGCGGTAGAAGTA
The DNA here is from genome assembly GCF_035445465.1 of Agriterribacter sp. Taxonomy (NCBI): domain Bacteria; kingdom Pseudomonadati; phylum Bacteroidota; class Chitinophagia; order Chitinophagales; family Chitinophagaceae; genus Agriterribacter; species Agriterribacter sp. The sequence goes on along the minus strand of NZ_DAOMQT010000001.1, from coordinate 186,755 downwards.
TCCGCTGCATTCAGAAAAGGGAAAGTGCTGCTGCATTTTGGCGCGGTTGACTGGCAGTGTGATGTATATGTAAACGGTAATAAGGTGGGTTCGCACCAGGGCGGGTATGATCCTTTTTCATTTGATATAAGCACCGCGCTTACAAAAGGAAAGCAGCAGGAAATTACCATACGCGTTTGGGATCCCAGCGATGACGGCCCGCAGCCGCGTGGTAAACAAATCAAGAATCCTCACGGCATATGGTACACGCCGGTAACAGGTATCTGGCAAACCGTGTGGCTCGAAAATGTGCCTTCTACCTATATTGCCGCTACGGTGCAAACGCCCGACATAGACAAACAAACGCTTACAGTAAAAGTGGATATAGAAAACCTGCAGCCGGGCGATGCCGTAAAAGTGGTTGCATACGATGGACAGCAACAGGTAGCGGAGCAAACATTGAAGGGTGAAGAGGAAGTTGCTTTAACCATAAGCAATCCAAAGCTATGGTCTCCGTCCGATCCTTTCCTGTATGATCTTAAATATACGGTTACCCGCAGGGGGAAAGTGATAGATGAGGCAGGCAGCTATTTCGCTATGCGTAAAATTTCGGAAGCGCCGGATAACAATGGTATAAAAAGAATGTTGCTGAACAATGAATTTGTATTTCAATACGGCCCGCTCGACCAGGGCTGGTGGCCGGACGGCTTGTATACCGCGCCAACCGATGAAGCGCTTAAATTTGATGTGGAGCAAACCAAAGCGATGGGCTTTAATATGATCCGCAAACATGTGAAAGTAGAGCCCGCCCGCTGGTACTATCATTGTGATAAGCTGGGCATGCTGGTATGGCAGGATATGCCCAGCGGCGATATGGGTGGAAACAAATGGGATATGCGGGTAGGACAGGTGTCAGGTAAAAACTTAGATAAAGAACGGAGTGCTGAATCTGAAGCCATTTACCGTGCCGAATGGAAAGCCATCATGACCGCCTTGCATAATTTTCCTTCCATTGTAGTGTGGGTACCTTTCAACGAGGCATGGGGACAATTTAAAACAAAAGAAATTACGGAATGGACCGTGCAGCTCGACCCCTCGCGACTGGTAAATGAAGCCAGTGGCGGGAACTTTTTTGGTTCGGGTCATATTCTCGATATTCACAATTATCCCGATCCGCAAATGCCTGCACCAACCATATTTGGTGCTAAGCAAATATTAGTGCTGGGCGAATTTGGCGGACTGGGCCTGCCGGTTGAAGGCCATACCTGGCAGCAGAAAGACAACTGGGGATACCAGAGCTTTAAAAACAGCGATGAGCTCCTTAAACGCTATACCGGGCTTATCACCGATCTTACACCGCTCATTCCTCTGGGTCTTTCCGCGGCAATATATACCCAAACAACAGATGTAGAAGTGGAAATAAACGGGCTGATGACTTACGACAGGAAAGTGATGAAAATACCTTTGGAAAAGCTAAAGCAACTGCATCAGCAATTGTACAATAAGGGGCTGGTGAAGATGAAGTAGACCACCTGTTAGGTCTGCCGAACGGCGAAGCATCCAGGCAGACCTAACAGGTTTAAGAGCGTCAGACCGCATACACCATAAACTATAAATAAAAAACCACAAACTCAGGTGAAGCACTTCATTCTGATACTATTTCTTATCCCGGCACTGCTCATTTCCTGCAAAACCCAATCGCAGGATAATGATAAGCGTATGTTCAGCAACCCGCTGCTGCCTTCCGGCGCAGATCCTTTTTCCTTTTATAAGGATGGCTATTATTATTATACCCATACTTTGGGCAACCGGATTGCCATATGGAAAACCAAAGACCTGGCTGATCTGAAAAATGCCGAACGCAAAGACATTTTCACACCACCTGCAGGTACCCTGTATTCAAAGCAGCTTTGGGCGCCGGAAATTCATTTTATTGAAAACAAGTGGTATGTATACTTTGCGGCTGATGATGGAAACAATAACAATCACCGGATGTATGTGCTGGAAAATGAATCAGCGGATCCCATGACCGGTGAATGGAAGTTTAAGGGGAAAATTGCTGATCCGGCTGATAAATGGGCCATTGATGGAAACGTTTTCTTTTACCGGGAGCAATTGTATATGATCTGGTCGGGCTGGGAAGGAGACGTGAACGGGCAACAGAATATTTATATCGCCAAAATGAAAAACCCGTGGACGATTGATGGCAGCAGGGTATGCATTTCCAAACCCGAACTGGAATGGGAAACACATGGTGACTTAAATGATGCGGATAATCCACCACATGTAAGTGTAAATGAAGGCCCGCAGGCGCTATTCAATAGCGATAAATTGTTTATTGTATATTCTGCCAGCGGCTGCTGGACCGACTATTATGCCTTAGGTTTATTGCGCTTTACGGGGAATAATAATTTGCTTGATAGTGCTGCATGGAAAAAAGCGCCCCAGCCCGTGTTTAAGCAGTCAAAAGAAAATAGGGTATATGCGCCGGGGCATAATTCATTTTTTAAATCGCCTGATGGTAAAGAAGACTGGATATTATACCATGCCAATGCCCTGCCCGGACAGGGTTGTGGCGGGCATCGTTCGCCCAGGGCACAGCCTTTTACCTGGAACAGTGACGGCACACCCCGGTTTGGCTCACCTGTAAAAACGGAAATGATGCTGCCCGTTCCTTCGGGGAGATAGCAAATATTTTTTTGAACAAAATACGACCAGGAAAATGAAAAAAGTTTTTGCCCTGCTCTCCGTTTATTTTTCTTTTGGATTATTGACAGCCCAGGATCTCCGTGCTCCCGCTTATCCGTTAATAACGCATGATCCTTATTTCAGCATATGGTCTTTCACCGATCAGTTGAGTGCTGCTCCTGCCAAACACTGGACGGGAAAGGAACAGCCGTTGCTGGGTTTGCTGAAGGTGGATGGAAAAGTTTATCGTTTCCTTGGAGATAGTGAAAAGCAGTACAATAGTCTTGTTGCCTCCGGCGATGAAAAACCATTCGAAGCAGTATATACAGAAACACAACCCGCCGACGGGTGGATAAACACCGGCTTTAATGATGCCACCTGGAAAAAAGGAATGGCGCCATTTGGCGATAATGAATCCACTGCAAAAACCTTGTGGAAATCGCATGACATATGGGTGCGCCGCAGTTTTGTATGGAATGGCGGAGATGTGAATGGACTATTTCTTAAGCTCCTTCATGATGACAATGCAGAAGTATATCTCAATGGTGAAAAAATTTACAGTTATACAGGATGGCTCAGCAAATATCATTATATTCCATTGCCAGGGTCTGCCGTAAAAAAATTAGTAAGAGGGAAAAATGTGCTGGCTGTTCACGTTGCCAATACTGCCGGCGGCGCTTCGCTCGACGCAGGCATTGTACAGGAAGTAATACTTCCCACAAACAAGCTGATAGTGCCGGCAGAACAAAAAAAAGTAACGCTCAACGCCACCCAAACCCTGTATGAATTTACCTGCGGCCCGGTAAACCTAACCCTTGGCTTCACGTCTCCCCTGTTAATGCATGACCTTAATGTATTATCCCGGCCTGTTTCTTACCTCAGCGCTGCTGTTGTTTCCAACGACGGTGCCAAACATGATGCGGAACTTTATTTTGGCGCGTCAACTGCACTGGCTGTGAATAACGGGTCCGAAGCAGTGGTTGCCAGCGGATACAAATCGGGTGATTTGAATATATTGAAGGCAGGAACCAAAGATCAGCCGGTGTTACAGAAAAAGGGAGACGACCTGAGAATAGACTGGGGCTATATGTATGTAGCCGTGCCGGGGAAAGACAGGGCTGTGCAGTACATCACACCTGCAAGATATGCCTTCAATGCTTTCCTGTCGGGAACATACCGGTTCAATACCTCCTCAACAGAAGGAAATCAGCTCATGCTGAATACGGTATTGGCCTTGGGAAAAGTAGGCGGAGATACCGTTAGTAAGCTGATCATGCTGGGCTATGATGATGTATACGCTGTGCAGTACTTCGGTCAAAATCTGCCTGCCTGGTGGAGAGACGGGAAAAATGCCACGATCGAAAAGGAATTGGCAAAAGCGTATTCGGATTATAGTATCATTATAAAGCAATGTAAAGCAGTTAACGAAAATATACACAATGCTGCGTTGAAAGCGGGTGGAGAAGAATATGCACAGCTATGCGCTCTTGCCTATCGCCAAAGCATAGCCGCACATAAATTAGTTAAAAGCCCGCAGGGGGAAATACTGTTTTTATCGAAAGAGAATTTCAGCAATGGCTCCATTAATACGGTAGATGTAACCTACCCTTCCGCGCCGCTGTATCTCCTGTATAACCCCGACCTGCTGAAGGGAATGCTGAACGGCATCTTTTACTATAGTGAGAGCGGGAAATGGACAAAGCCATTCGCAGCGCACGACCTCGGCACCTATCCATTAGCTAATGGCCAAACATACGGAGAAGATATGCCCGTTGAAGAGGCGGGTAATATGATCATTCTTACAGCCGCGATTGCCAAAGCGGAGGGAAATGCCGGTTATGCAAAAAAGCACTGGAATACATTAAGCATATGGGCAGGCTACCTGCTCAAAGAAGGTTTTGACCCGGAGAATCAATTATGTACCGACGATTTTGCCGGTCATATTGCACGCAACGCCAACTTATCGGTTAAAGCCATAGTAGCACTGGGATGCTATGCCATGCTGGCGGAACAGTTAGGAGAAAAGGAAATAGCAAAACAATATAAGAACAGTACCGCTATGATGGTGGAAAAATGGATGAAGCTGGCCGATGACGGCGATCATTATTCACTTACTTTCGAAAATCCCGGAACATGGAGCCAGAAATATAACCTGGTTTGGGATAAGATACTGGGATTGAAATTATTTCCTGAAACGGTTTATAGCAAGGAGATAAAATATTACCTCACCAAACAGAACAGGTATGGATTGCCGTTAGATAGCCGGAAAACCTATACCAAGTCTGACTGGATATTATGGACGGCCACGCTCACTGATAATGCCGGTGATTTTACAGCGCTGATAAAACCTGTGTATGATTTTGTTAATGAAACACCCGACCGGGTGCCGCTCAGCGACTGGCACGAAACTACCGACGGCAGGAAAGTGGGCTTCCAGGCAAGAGGCGTAGTGGGAGGCTATTTTATAAAATTGCTTGTAGATAAATTCAAAAAGTGAGGATCTTAGCTTTTCCTATTGTAAAATGACAGTACTTTTAACCAGCAAAATAACGATCTCTGTAGCCATTATATTTTAATCCATGAGCCAGCCGGCAACTATCCATGATATAGCAAAGGAACTGAACATAGCTGTGGCTACCGTTTCACGCGCGCTCAATGACCACCCTGCTGTAAAAGATTCAACGAGAAAAGCAGTGCGGCAAATGGCCAAAAAGCTGAATTATCACCCCAACAAAATAGCCACTTCGCTGCGGCTGGGGCGTTCGAAGATCGTTGGTGTGATTATTCCAAGCGCCGAGATCAATTTTTTTGGATCGGTTATTCATGGCATAGAAAAGGTGATGAGCGAAAACGGGTATAATGTGCTCATATACCAGTCTAATGAATTATACGAATTTGAAAAACGGGGAGTGGAAACATTCCTGCGTTCGCAGGTGGAAGGCGTGCTTGCTTCAATTTCCAAGAACACCATTAACCTGGATCATTATGCCGCTTTAAAAAAGCGGAATGTGCCACTCATTCTTTTTGACCGGGCCAATGATTCGCTTGGCGTGCCTTCGGTAGTGGTAGATGATTACCAGGGCGCATTTAACGCTACCCGTCATTTAATTCAGCAGGGCTGTATGTGTATTGCGCATATTGGCGGACAGCAGCATGTTACTATCTTTAATCAGCGCCTGAGAGGGTATATTGATGCTTTGAATGTGCATAACATACCGGTAGACGATAACCTGATCGTGTATGGAAAGGTGAGTATAGAATCGGGCAGGGAGTGCATGAACCAGTTGCTTTCGTACACTATTGACGCTGTTTTTGCGGTGGAAGATTTTACTGCACTGGGAGCCATACAGTCCATAAAAGCAGCGAATAAAAAAATTCCCGGCGATATTGCCATTGTTGGTTTTGCAAATGAAGCGTTTGGTGAGTATATTACACTCTCCTTATCAACTGTGAACCAGCAAACCGTTCATATGGGAGAAGAGGCAGCCAAGCTGTTTTTTGAAACCAGGAATAATAAAGAGTGGTCAAAAATGCCGTCGCCCAAACTGGTGCTTCAGCCGGAACTGATATGCCGGCAATCGAGCATCAGGAAAAAATACAAATAGAAAGATGACATCCGGAAATTATGATACAGCGCTATTAAACGAAAATTTCAGGCAACGCTTTCATGCAGTGCCCATGTTGTTCCGGTCTCCCGGAAGAATAAATATCATTGGCGAGCATACGGATTATAATGATGGCTTTGTGCTTCCCGCGGCTATAGATAAAGCCGCCTACGTTGCCATTAGCAAAAGAGACGACGATAGCATAGAGCTCGCTTCACTTGCATTTAACGAAACCTACACCTCTAAAATTTCGGAAGTGCGCCCGTTAAAAAGCTGGACGGATTATGTGCTGGGCGTGGTTGACCAACTATCGAAACAGGGTTTTGCTATCGGCGGGTTTAACCTGGCATTGGATGGGGATATTATAATAGGAGCGGGACTGTCATCTTCCGCCGCGGTAGAATGCAGTGTGTTGTATGCATTGAACGAGCTGTTTGCATTAGGGTTATCTAAGATACAAATAGCAAAAATGGCACAGGCAGCGGAGCATGAATTTGCCGGGGTAAAATGCGGCATCATGGATCAGTTCGCATCTGTATTTGGTAAGGCAGCCCATGCCATACAGTTAGATTGCCGGAGTCTTGAATACCAGTATGTGCCTTTACACATGGAAGAGATTAAGATCGTACTTTTTAATTCCAATGTATCACATGCGCTGGCGTCTTCCGGGTACAATACCCGCAGGCAACAATGCGAACAGGGCGTAGCATGGGTAAGGGAGCAGGTAGCGGAAGTGCAATCGCTGCGTGATGTGTCGCATGAAATGCTTCAGCAGCACGTGCTGCCAAAGGATGAATTAATATACAGGCGTTGCAAATATGTGCTGGAAGAAAATCTTCGCTTGCTCGCCGCATGTGATGATCTTAAAAAAGGTGATATAGCCGCACTGGGGCAAAAAATGTTTCGTACACACGAAGGCTTAAGTAAAGAATATGAAGTAAGCTGCAGCGAGCTCGACTGGCTGGTTCAATACGTGCGCAATGAAAAAGATGTGCTGGGCGCCAGGATGATGGGGGGCGGCTTTGGGGGATGCAGCATTAACCTTGTAAAAGAAGAGGCAGTAGATGCATTAGTTGAAAAAGTGAGCGCTCAATACAGGCAGGCTACCGGCTTAACACTCAGCGCATATGCGGTACAGATAGCTGATGGCACGGAAGAAATATTACAGCCCGGGGAAAAATCTGCTGTAGAGTGTCTTTGACTCTGCTGTAAGAAGTCTGCGGCTGTGCGAGCCCTGCTGTGCGAAGTCTCTGACTTCGCACAGCATATGTTCTTCCGGGACGCTGTCCTGCACAGCACTAATGCCAGGATGAACCGTAGTAATATGCCATAAAATCAAATAAACCAAACGATTGTTATGATAAAAATTAAAGCCTTTACAATTGCCTGCCTTATGGTGGTAATGGCCTGTAACCAGGGCGTCAAAGAGCAGGATGCGGAACAAAAAAACGGAACAGAAACTGCTGCAGTAAATGCATGCGTGCCTTCATTGGAGAATAAAAATTTTGAGGATAGCATAGATGGTAAACTTACCGGCTTGTACATACTAAAAAACAAAGCCGGGGCCTGCGCTGCCATTACCAATTACGGGGGCAGACTGGTAAGCCTGGGAGTGCCTGATAAAGACGGAAAGCCTGTTGACGTGGTGGTTGGTTTTAAGAATGTGCAGGATTATGTAAATTCCACCGAACCTTATTTTGGCGCTACGATAGGCCGTGTAGGCAATCGCATTGCAAAAGGCAAGTTTAGCTTAGATGGAAAAACCTATACCTTATTTACCAACAATGGGCCCAATACATTGCATGGAGGGAAAAAAGGTTACCAGGATGTGGTATGGGATGCCAGTCAGCCCAATGATTCCACATTGCAATTAAAATATGTATCCAAAGACGGAGAGGAAGGCTTTCCCGGAAATTTAGATATAACGGTACGGTATACCCTTGCGGCAAATAATGCGCTTAAAATAGATTATCATGCCACCGCCGATCAAAAAACGGTAGTGAACCTTACCAATCATGCTTTTTTTAACCTGAATGGTGAAGGCAGCGGAACCATCAATGATCATGTGCTGCAGATCAATGCAGATAAATATACGCCTGTTGATGCTACATTAATACCCACAGGAAAGCTGGAAGCTGTAGAAGGAACACCATTTGACTTTCGCCAGCCTACAGCTATCGGGAAAAGAATAGATACGGTAAATAACCGGCAATTAAAGAACGGCAGTGGTTATGATCATAATTTCGTGCTTAATGAAAATGATCCGGCTTCCCTGCATGTGGCTGCGGAAGCCACAGGCGATAAATCGGGCATTGTAATGAAAGTGTATACAACCGAGCCCGGGCTCCAGTTTTACGGCGGTAATTTTATGCAGGGAAAAAATACTTTTAAGAGCGGGGCTAAGGATGATTTCAGAACCGCGTTTTGTTTGGAAACACAGCATTTTCCCGATGCGCCCAATCAAAAAAGTTTTCCGTCAATTGTACTGGAACCGGGTAAGGAATATAAAACGTCTACTGTGTATGCGTTTTCCGTGAGAGGGGAGGAGTGAGTGGTGCATAGTCAATAGTGAGTGTTGAAAGAACCAAATCACAAAAAGCAAGAACCAAACAAATACAGATGATTCGTTCCTTTCCAGGACAGGTAAAATTCAAGTACGAAGCATGAAGCCCTACATCCGAAAACGAAATGCAACTATAAACCACAAACTATAAACTAAAAATCCGAAACCCGAAGGAGATCAGCTTGTGAATCCTGATATCAGCTTTATCTTAATCTTCAAAATTAACTCTAATGAAATTTAGACTGATCGTATTAAGCGCTTTATTTTTTAGCATTGGTTTTCAGCAATGCAAGCCCAAAGAAGAAAAAAAAGCAGACAATGAAGAAGTAGCGGAGGTAAGAGGTATCTGGACAAAGGAGCAGGCCAATGACTGGTATGCGAAGCAGGGATGGCTGGTAGGTTGCGATTTTGTTCCCAGCACTGCCATCAATCAGTTGGAAATGTGGCAGGCGGCCACATTCGATACGGCTACCATTAACCGTGAGTTAGGCTGGGCAACCTCGCTGGGCATGAATACCGTGAGAGTATACCTGCATGATTTGCTGTACCAGCAGGACGCTGAGGGTTTTTTGCAACGCATGGATACGTTTTTACAGATCGCATCCCGGCATCATATTAAACCGCTTTTCGTATTGTTTGATTCCGTTTGGGATCCCTATCCTAAATTGGGTACACAGCGGGAACCCAAGCCCGGCGTACACAATTCGGGTTGGGTGCAAAATCCGGGTAAAGAAGCTTTGTTAGACAGCACGCAATACCCCCGCTTAGAAACCTATGTAAAAGGAGTAGTAGGAAAATTTGCATCAGATGATCGCGTGCTGGGCTGGGATGTATGGAATGAGCCGGAGAATATGAACAACGAGTATTACCGCAAAATGGAGCCACCAAACAAAGCGGATATTGTATTGATTTTACTGAAAGAAGCTTTTGAATGGGCACGTTCAGTAAATCCGCAACAGCCGCTTACCGCGGGCTTATGGTCGGGCGACTGGTCGGCTCCGGAAAAGCTGAAGCCTATTGAAACGCTTATGGTGGAAGAATCGGATATAATATCCTTTCACAATTATGATAGTGCGGCATCCTTTGAAAAAAATATAGTAGAACTGCAACGCTACGGTCGTCCCATTCTTTGCACGGAATATATGGCCCGTGGCAACAACAGCAGTTTTGAAGGTTCATTGCCCATTGCAAAAAAATACAACGTGGCCGCATACAACTGGGGATTGGTAGATGGCAAATCACAAACCATCTATCCCTGGGATAGCTGGAAGAAAGCATACGAAGCTGAGCCTGAAGTTTGGTTCCATGATATATTCAGAAAAGATGGAACACCTTACAGAAAAGCAGAAACGGACCTGATCAAAAAGCTGACCGGTAAGCTGTAATATGTTTATGGCAGAACGCAATGATCTGCTACAATGAAAAACCAGCAGGCAGCAGCTGTGCAACACTTTCTATTCTGTTCATCATTGACCAGCCTCTTCCCTGCTTGCCGGCAGAAAGAGAAGCATCTGTATCGCCCGCTTTATGAATCGCCCGCTTTATGAGGCGTCTTCGCCTCATAGGCAAACCATGTCGCCTGCGGGTGATGATTAAAATATACTGCTGATGTATCCGATCATTTATTATGTACTGGCATTGCTGTTGTGTTCCGTTAAAGAAGAGATCCGGCCGGCAACAGAACAAATATATCTTGCCGACCCCACTATTTTTCAGGAGGGCGGAAAATATTATCTCTATGGTACCGATGGCTTTAACGCCGATTCAGGATTTAATGCCTATGTGTCGGAAGATATGCAGCATTGGGGCAAGTCTTTAACCGGCAATCAACGGGCGCTTGCTAAAGGTGCATCTTTTGGAACAAAAGGTTTTTGGGCGCCGCAGGTATTCCGCCATCACAACCAGTATTATATGGCATACACAGCGAACGAGCATATAGCGATGGCCTGTAGCGATAACCCGGCCGGTCCATATAAGCAAACTCAATTAAAGGCGTTGGAGGCTCCTGTTAAACAGATTGATCCTTTTGTGTTTAAGGACGATGACGGAAAACTTTATCTCTATCATGTGCGGTTACAAAACGGCAACCGGATATTTGTGGCTGAATTAAAAAACGACCTTTCAGGGATCCTTCCCAACACATTACGGGAATGCATAAGCGCTGTAAACGATCCGCAGCCGTGGGAAAATATGCAGCAGGTGAAGTGGACGGTTACCGAAGGTCCAACGGTCATAAAACGTGGGAACCTTTATTATATGCTCTATTCCGCTAACGATTTTCGTAACCCTGATTATGCGGTAGGATACGCAGTAGCGGATAATCCTTACGGCCCATGGAAAAAATATGAGGGTAATCCCATCATCAGTAAAAAAGTTACAGGCGCCAATGGTTCAGGTCATGGCGATATTATTATGAATAAAGCAGGTGATTATTACTATGTATTCCACACACATTTTTCCAATGAAAAAGTGGCGCCGAGAAAAACAGCGATGATAAAAATAAGGTTTACGGATAATGGGAGTAACGAAAGCATGGAAGCCGATACGTTGAGTTTTGAGTATTTGAAGTATGGACAATAATGCTATTGCCAACAGGGCCCTGACGCATTATATTATTTATGGTTTATGGTTTGTGGTTGTATTCGCTTCGGATTTTACCCGTCATTGTGAGACCCCTAAACTAATTTGAATGATGTGTACTATTTTTAAGGGTCGAAGCCTGCCTACCGGCAGGTAGGCAATCCCCTGATGGGGGCAGCGGATTTTTTGTTTTTAGTTTACGGTTTATTGTTGTGGTTGTATTCGCTTCGGATTTACGACTTTTGGCTTCGGATTTGAGTTTTATATGTTTTTGTGATTTGGTTTTTGGTTCTTCTTTTCGAATTTCGAAATTCCGGCTTCGGATTTAATTTTATCTGTCATTATCACACAGAAAGCATGTATTCCCTTGATTTGCTCGCTTTATGAGGTTGCCCGCTTTATGATTGCCCGCTTTATGAGGCGTCTTCGCCTCATAGGCAAAACATGCCGCCTCCGGGCGGTGGGAATTCTTTCTTCCCTTTTCGTATCAAAGGTTAGAAAGGAGGCTCCTTCTATTTCTTTCCCGATTTATCAGGAAATGCCGGTATAGGCGGCACACCTTTAGGCCCCGGCTCCTGCAGCTTTTTCTGCAATTCTTCAATCGCTCTTTGAAGCTGCGCATCGTTGCCAAGCCATTCCTGGTGCGGGTCGTTGATAACTTCAATATCAGGATGAACACCTTCTCCTTCAATAATGAATTTGGAGCCATCCGCCGCAAAGTGTGCGAACTCAGGCTTGCGCATATCAGCCCCGTCAATAAAGGGCAGTGATCCCCGTATACCTACAACGCCACCCCATGTGCGCTGCCCCAGCAGGGGGCCTATTTTATAGAATTGAAACTGGTAGGGAAACAAATCCCCATCGGACGCTGAATACTGGTCAATCAAACAGATCTTGGGGCCTACCTGTGCGTCGGGTTTTATACCGGCTGTTTTATCGTTTCGCATCATCGTGCCCAGTCCCGGTATCCGCCGCAGCCGTTCAATGATCATGGGTGATACATTGCCGCCGCCATTACCCCGGTCGTCAATGATCAGCGCTTCTTTGTCTAACTGCGGATAAAAATAGCGGGCAAACTGGTTCAATCCTTCCGGCCCCATATCCGGTATATGCAGGTATCCTATTTTTCCGGCCGAAGCTTTGGTTACTTTGGCAATATTTTGCTGCACCCATTCATGATAATACAGGTTCGATTCGTCGTCAATGGGTTGTACGAACACTTTACGGCTTCCCGTAGCCGAAGCTTTGCTGTTTACCTGTAATTCAACGGTTTGCCCAGCCTTTCCGATAAGCGCCTGGTATATATTGGTGAGCCTGCTCACATCTTTTCCATTGATGGAAATAATGTAGTCGCCTTTATTTACGTTTACTCCCGGTTGGCGCAGGGGTGATATCAGGGTTTTATCCCAGCTTTCGCCAGACAGCAGGGAATCAATTTTATAGTAGCCGCTTTTATCGCGGCTGAAGGTTGCACCCAGGAGTCCCATTTTTATGCGTTCCACTTCCGGCCGGTCGCCACTGTTTACATAAGCATGCCCGATGCTCAGCTCGCCGATCATTTCACCAATAATATAGGTAAGATCATTGCGGTGATTTACATAAGGAAGCAGTGTTGCATACTTGTCGTGCATCGCTTTCCAGTTCAGTCCGTGCATGTTAGGATCGTAAAAGTAATCCCGCATTTGCCGCCAGCTTTCATCAAATATTTGCTTCCATTCGGCATGCAGACCGGCGTTTATTTTTAACCCGCTGAGATCCAGTTTATTTTTGGGTTCTATTTTAAATTTGCTCAGATCTTCTATATAATAATCGTCTCCTTTTTTAAAAATAATTTTCTTCCGGTCATTGCTAATGGAATAGCTATTCATATTCCCGATTTCAGTTTCCTTTTTATCTTTAAGATCAAAGAATTTTAAAGATCCCGGCGTGCGGAAAGCAGCAGCCTCATAATACAAACCCTCATTGGTAGCGGTAAGATTATAATAATTACCCGGCGTTACCGGCAAGCTTTCGATACGATCGGTTAATCCTGTTTCATCTATTTTGATTTCCACCGTTGTATCTGGTGTATCCACCGTTTTCTTTTGTGCTTTTTCTTTGTCTTTTTGATTAATCGCTTTACCTGCGCCGGCGCTGTCTTCCTTTATGGTTACTTCATCGTTTTCAACCTGGAAAGGCGATGTGGTTCCTGCTGCCAGCCTCACCATATAGGGTTTGCTCATATCTACATAAGCGTGGTTCCATTCGGTATTGCTGTATACGGGGTTAAAGTCGCGTTCAGACACAAAATACAGCAGTTTTCCGTCGGCACTGAAAGCAGACCTGCCGCTGTTATACCAGTCATCGGTAACGGCAATGCTTTTTTTGCTTCCGGTATTATACAGTTTGATCACATCAAACCGCCGGGCTTTCCCCGGTTCGGTATAAGCGATCCATTTGCTGTCGGGCGCCCAGGTATAATCTGTTATTTCCCTGTTATCGGAATGTGTAATAATTGTTTTCCTGGCAGTAGCTACGTCAATATAATACAGATCCTGTTCGCGGTCGGCAAGTAAGATCAGCTTGCTATCGGGGCTCCATACCGGGTAAAATTTATAGCTGCCGCCGCCATTGGTTAACTGGCGGGCACTATCCGTTCCATCCTGTTTTTGTATGTACAGTTCATCTTCTCCTGTTTTGTCGCTAATGAAGCTTATCCATTTACCATCGGGGCTCCAGTCAACATTCCGGTCGTTCGCTCCGCTGCTACGGGTAAGATTGCGGGTAACGCCATTTTTTCCCGGCACGGTAAATACATCGCCCCTGCCGCTGAATACGGCCCTTTTACCATCGGGCGATAAGCTGTAGCTGTTCATGAATTTTGAAGCGTCTACCTGTTTGTTGCGGCTCCACGACAGGTCTTCCGCAAGGATAATATCCAGCTTTTCCGTTTTGCCGTTGTTCAGATCGTAGAGATAAATATACCCGCCATTTTCAAATGCGATCGCGTCATTGCCTAACGAAGGAAACTTACAATCGTATTCGGTGAAGCTGGTTATCTTTTTAGTTTGCCTGGATTGCGTATCATATTCAAAGAGGTTCATGGTACGGTCGCGGTCGCTGAAAAAATAGATCCTGTTTTTGTAATACATCGGGAAAATGTCTTGGGCCGGATTGTTGGTTATATTTTCCGTTGCCGCTGTTTTGGTATCGTATATCCATATATCATCTGCCATGCCGCCCTTATAATATTTCCAGGTCCTGAATTCACGGAATACCCTGTTCATGGCAAGCTTACTGCCATCTTCATTGTACGAGCACCAGCCTGCCACGGAAAAAGGGAGCGCTTCGCTTAAATCGCCCGATAGGGGCGCTTTGTATAGTTTACCTTTAAACGGATTGAAAGAAGTACCGCGGCTGCGGTAAATAACAGATTTGTCATCCGGCGTCCAGCCCATTACAATATTGTTGGGACCCATCCGGTCGGCAATATCATCACGGTTAAGCGTAGCCGTATAAGTAATGCGCTTAGGCTCTCCGCCCGTGGCGGGAATAACAAACACTTCGGTATTGCCATCATATTGACCGGTAAAAGCAATTTGTTTACCGTCATGACTAAAACGGGGAAAGGTTTCATACCCCGGATGGCTGGTGATCTTTCTTGCCGTACCACCACTGCGGGCAACAGTATACAAATCACCTGCATAGGAAAATACTACCTGGTTTCCGTTTACGGAAGGGAAACGCAGAAGCCGGGCTTCCTGTGCATATAGAAAATTACAGGCAATAAACAGGCATGATGTGATCAGCAGGGCTCTTCTCATAATATACGATTGATATTATGAAATTAAGCAATAATGTTGTTCGGTAAGAAGTGTAACATTGTAATAACGAAAGCGGATATTAGTGTTTCGTGAAAAGTGAGAGGATAAAAGTGAAAGAGGTCTTCGACTCTCACGTCTCACCTTTCTCGACTCACTATTCACTTTTCACGTTTGACACAGCACTAATATAACTCGTTATTTTTTCCTGTCGCTCACCACAAGATTATACCTGATGTAGAACTGAAAGGCCTGGTTGCGCGCCTGCGTGGGAGGTAATATGTTATTAACGCGGAGGTCAACAAAATTGTTCAATGCCTGGTTGTAGCGGAAGCCGAACATAAAGCGATCATAATAGTAATTGGCGTCAAAGAGGTAACGCCATTCGGACCCATTGATTTTTGACGATAAAGAATCATCTTTTAGCTTGATGGTTTCTGAACGCAGAAGGGTATTATTGGACGAACGTTGTTCCCTGTCGGCCAGCCCGCTGTTGAATGACGAAAACTGTAATCCGCTGCCTAAATAAAAATTCTTAACCGGGCTGTAATAAAAGCTTACCGGCATATTAAAATAATACAATTTGCGCAGGTAAATATTTTCTGTATAGCCTGCATTACCCGAAGGAACAGCTAGTTCTTTATGCGATAATAAAAGGGAAGGAGTGGCTTGTGGTGTATTAAACTGGAACTCGCTCAGCAGGTATATCCTGTTGGTTACATGCAATTGCAGGTAAGGCGAAGGAATATAATCTGTTATGATATTTTTGCCCGTGGCAGAATTGTAATTATACGTTTGTTGAGAAGCAATAGCAATATTCTGGTAAGGCGCTATGCCTGCTGCAAACCAGCGGTCAGAAGTTTCACCCCAAAAGGAATGGTAGGTCCGGTACGATCTGGACAATTCCTTTTCTTCCTTTCTTTCCTGCCGTTTCATTTCACGCAGCAGGGCTTTTCTTTTGGCGCTCACATCGGGTAAGGTGGAAACGTAGGCAGGCACAATTAATATACCCGTTTTGTTACTGCCTGCAGATTCAGTAATATTTTTGCGGTTGCTGTAAGCTGAATTTTCTGTATGAACTGCATTATACCCGGCTATTACAAATAGTTTTTCAGCAATATTGCTTTTCTCATCAGTGATAAATACAGATGCGGGCAGTTCATTACCCGGTTCAACAGTGTGCTCCGTAATCAGGGGGGTGTTTTGCGGATTTTCTTTAGTTGCGGGAACTGTGTTAAGCTGCGCTACCCTGCCTGGTTCACTATTTTGTTTTGAACCGGCATCAATCCCTACTTTGTTTTTGAACGTATGTTTATGTGAAATTGAGGGAAACGGGTTGCCGCCGATTGATTTTGTGGGATTGTTATTATGAATGGTTGTATTGTTATTTACTACTGCTCCGGCTATTTCGTCAATGTTTTTTTTATCTGCCCTGTCTGGCGTTTGTTGTGAAGCAATGCTATGATCAATCGTATTTGCAGATGCTGATGGAAGAAGTTCAGTATTGCCCGGCGCTACAATTTCATTATCACCTGCCGTTGTATGAATAATCACCCATATGCCAACCGAAAGCATAACAATAAGGCCGCCCAGCCACCATTTACCGCTACCTCCTTTTCCATCTTTTTCAGACAAGGGCATTTCCCGGTCGAGTTTTGCCTTCATTTGCTGCCATGACATTTCCTCGCCGGGCAACGGCAAATGTTGCAGCTTTTCCGCAATTAGTTTTTCGTATGGTAGTTTCCGGTTCAATAGACTGCGTCTAAGGTTTTTAATAATTTCCGCATCAGCCGTCTTGCTTCGCTCAGGTGCCATTTGCTGGTACCTTCGCTAATGCCCATCATTATGCCTACCTCCTTATGTGTAAAACCTTCTATTATATATAAATTAAAAACGGTTTGGGTGGCAGGTGGCAGTTTTCTTACCAGGAAAAGCAATTCCTGCGCATTTAATTTATTAACCGCTTCGCTGTCAACGTAGGGCTCCGTAGCCTGGTCTATTTCCACCTGCCTGCTGTGTTTCACATTTTGCCTTATAAAATCTATCGCGCTATAAATCATAATGCTTCTTATCCAGGTGTATAAGCTGGCTTTTAGCGGATCGAAGCGGTGTATATTTTTATACACTTTCAAAAAACCATTATGCAATACTTCCATCGCATCGTTTTCATTATGCGTATAGCGCATGCAAAGCGACATCATAGCTACGTAGAACTGTTTATATAAACGTTCCTGTGCCCTACGGTCGTTATCAATGCATCCGTTAATAAGGTCAATATCTGCAGGGGTACTGCTCAATGCTATTGCTGATTTTATGGATTCCTGCCACAATGATGCCCTGCTTTCAGGCATATTTTGTTTCAATGGGTAAGATAAAAACATTATTCCTTATACCATTGCACATTGACCTGTTTTTAAACGATTATAACACTATTTAAACATGCGATAGCTGCAGTAATATATACGGTTAAAGCGGAGGAGAGGGTTGGGGGAGGGATGTGGGAGATTTGAAAATGAGGTAATTTGAAAATGGGAGCAGGGTTATGGGATGGTTACAAGTTCCAGGTTGCAGGGGCGGCGGTCGGTACGCGACGAAGGAGCGTCAGACCGCAAGCGGGAATTATTTTATCCCCGGAATTAAATTTGAGGAAAAGAACTGACCTGGGAAGGGGTTAAACAAAAAGCTAAGAATGAAAATAAATACATATTCATTGACGCCTATACTACCTGGTGTGGCCCCTGTAAATACATGCCTAAATATATTTTCCCGCAAAAGGAAGCAGGCGATTTTTTAATGAAAATTTCATAAGCATTGCATTACAAATTGATACTACGCAATACACAAAATGATCTGCTTTCAACTCAAAATATTTCTCTGATTGAAGGATTAACTATTTAGGAGATGTGGAAGAAATAGATGAGGTATATTCTTTTAGCTGAAGTGGAAGAACCTACCGTCTGGGTTTATGCTTAATGCCGTCCCTCTCCACAATGGGGAGAGGGAAAGAGGGTGAGGTCACTCCTCATAATACACCCTTAGCACTCTTTGCGAAATACCCGTCATTATTTCGTAAGGAATGGTTTGTGCCCACTGCGCTAACTGGGTAATAGAGAGCCCTTTCCCAAAAACAATAACATCATCCCCTTCACGTGCGCCCGGTATATCTGTTATATCAATCATCGTCATATCCATAGCGATATTGCCTGTAACCGGGGCCAGCTTACCATTTACCAGTACACTGCCGGCGCCGTTGCTTAAATTACGGCGGTACCCGTCGGCATAACCGATACGGATAGTGGCAATAATGCTGTCTCTTTGCAGTGTGCCCTTTCGGGTATATCCTACCGTTTCACCGGCTTTTATTTTTTTTATTTGAGCAATGGTTGTTTTTAATGTGGCGGCTTCCCTTAGCTCAAGGGTGTCGGACGCGCTGCTGTTTATGCCATATAAGCCGATGCCAAGCCGTACCATATCAAAGTGCAGTTGGGGATGCCGGATGATGGCCGCCGAATTGGCAATATGACGGATAAAAGGATAAGCTAATGCCTGCTGTAATATGGAGCAGGCTTGTATGTATTGCCCGGCCTGTTGCCGGGTAAAAGCGTCTAACGCGGAGTCTTCGCTGCCTGCAAGATGACTGAATACAGATTGTACGGCGAAGAGATTATGATCAGCAAGCGCTTTAGCCAGGGCAGTTATTTCGCTGGGTTCGAAACCAAGGCGGTGCATGCCCGTATCTATCTTTATATGCACAGGGTAGTTTTGTAATCCCTGCTCCTGCAGGAAATTACGGAAAGAAGATAATACGTTAAATGAAAAAATTTCCGGCTCAAGGTTGTTTTCTGTTATGGCGTGATAGCTGCTTTCTTCCGGGTTCATTACCATAATGGGCAGGCTGATGCCCGACTTTCGCAATTCCACCCCTTCATCGGCATAAGCAACCGCCAGGTAATCTACTTTATGAAACTGCAGCATATTAGCTATTTCATAGCTGCCGCTGCCATATGAAAAGGCTTTCACCATAGCCATTATTTTGGTGGATGGCTGCAGCAGTTGCTGGTATTGCTTAAGATTATGTACAATGGCGGTAAGGTTTACTTCTAATACAGTTTGATGCGCTTTTTGTTCCAGCAGGGCGCTGATGCGTTCCAGCGCAAATTTTCTTGCGCCTTTTATGAGTATGGTTTCATCATGAAACCGCGTGCCGTGAAGATGGGTTATAAAATCTTCAGTTGAATTATAAAAGGAGGTTTCGGCTACAGCCTGCTCAAACTTGTTTTTGTATTCTTGAAGATGCGCACCTATACCAATAAAGCGATTGATATTTTTATGTTGCAGGGCAAGCGCAATTTCACTGTATAATTTTGCGGGATCCTTTGTTTCCGCGAAATCGGAAAGGATCACCGTGCGTTTCCGGTGCTGGTGCTGCTGCTCCAAAAAATCAAGGGCGATACGTAAGGAGCTGGTGTCGGCAATATAGCTATCGTTGATAACAGAACAATTGTTAATGCCTTTTTTCATCTCAAGCCGCATCTCCACCGGTTTGAGCAGTCCGGTATGTTCCGTTATGGTTTCACGGCTATACCCCATGGTCAGCAACACGCTGCCGCAGGTAATAGCATTTTCTACAGCCGCGTTGTCTGTAAAGGGGATGCGGATAATAAGTGGTAAGTGGTAAGTGGTGAGTGGTAAGTTGAGAGAGGTGAGAGGTGAGCTGACTGCAGCTTCCCGGTTCACTTCAAGACGGATGGTTGTATGCGCCTCCTCTTTTTTTATATTAACTACCCTGATAGCACAATGCGCCTGCTTTCCCCAAAATAAACAGGGGATACCCGATGCTTCAACGGCTTCAACAATCAGCGGGTCGTCTCCATTAGCAATCATCCGGTTTACACCGGTAAACAATAAGAGCTTTTCCCTTATTTTTTGCTGCTGATCTTTAAAGTTTTCACTATGGGCATCACCCATATGTGTAAGCACGCCAATAGTGGGTTGAATGATTTTTTGCAATGCCTCCATTTCCCCGGGTTGGGAAATGCCGGCTTCAAATATGCCGAGCGTGTGCACCAGGTTCATTTGCCAAACGCTTAGTGGTACGCCTGTTTGCGAGTTATAGCTTTTAGGACTTCGAACAATCTGATAATCTTTTTCAAGCAACTGGTTCAGCCATTCTTTTACGATGGTTTTTCCATTGCTGCCGGTGATGCCCACCACAGGTATGCCGAACTGTGAGCGGTGAAATGCAACGAGTGTTTGTAAAGCGGCTAATACATTAACTACGCGGATGAAATTAGCATTGGGGTAATCCTTTGTTTCAAATGAAAGATCAGCAACAAAATTTTTAATTCCCCTTGCATATAATTCCGGAATGAAAAGATGCCCGTTCCGCCTTGGCCCGGGTAAAGCGAAAAATAAGGAACTGGCTGCATGCACTACTCTACGGCTGTCTGTAAGCAGGTAGTCAATAACAGTACCGCTGTCTCCACCCGACTGCAGTTGCGCGTGCACGATAGCCGAAATTTTTTCAATAGTATAATTGCCCATTATGAAGCAATGGTTTTACAGGTCTGTTGTTTGTTGCGGCATTTTCCGGTTATGATAAACAGAATATAAAATGGAAGCCGCCAGGCATATAACGATCACCGCCAGCGAAATGTATATGGAAATATGAATATCAAAAAATTCAATCAGCATTTTAATGCCAATGAATATCAATACCACGGCAATGCCCTGCTGCAGGAAGTCAAATTTGTTTACCGCGCCTTTCAGCAAAAAAAACAGGGCTCGTAAACCCAGAATCGCGAAGATATTGGAAGAATAGATCACCAGCACATCATCCGGTGAGAAAGGAATATCGGCCCGTTCACGTACAATGGAAACTACGGTAGGGATAGAATCTAATGCAAAAACAATATCAATGGCGGCCAACATAAATACAACAACGGAAAGTATGGTAAAATATACTTTCCCGTTACGGGTAATAACATATTTTCCACGGGGTTCCACAGTGGTGAGCCGCAGGTATTTTCTTAAGAGCCGGTATAGCTTTGATTCTCTTGGATTGAATTCTTCCTCGTTTTTTTTAAAGAATAGCTTGTAGCCGGTATACACCAGGAAAATACCAAAAATATAGAGTATCCAGTGAAACCGCTCTATCAGCCCGATACCAATGGCTATAAAAATGATCCTGAAAACGATAGCAAGCAGTATGCCGATCAGTAGGGCCCTGGCCGTGTCGGAGTCTGCTATTTTAAAGGAGCTGAAAATGAGGATGAATACAAAGATATTGTCAATGCTAAGTGATTTTTCCATCAGGTAAGCGGTTAAAAATTTGGTAGCCACTTTTGAACCGTCTTCAAAGAAAAGAAATACACAAAAAGCAAGAGAGATCGCCACCCAGAAAATGCTTTGATAAAAAGCGCTTCTCATGGTTATATGCGAATTTTTTTTACTGAACAAACCGAAATCAAAAATCAGCGCAATCAAAAGCACTATCCCGAAAGTGAGATAAGAAATTTCTGTGGGTGTCATTAACGTGTAATATTTTATTCAAAGATAAGGGGCTATTTCTGATGGGTGGTAAATTGTTGACGTTTCAGGGTGCAGGGTGCAGGGTGCAGGTTACAGGTTACAGGGTGCAGGGTGCAGGGTGCAGGGTGCAGGTTACAGGGTGTCTTTATTTTTCTTTACCTTCAAACCAAAAGATCGTTCATGCCAAAATACATTCTTGCTTTAGACCAGGGCACTACCAGTTCCCGTGCCATTATATTCGACCATAGCGGTTCGGTTATTTCAGTAGCGCAAAAAGAGTTCAAACAAATATTTCCCCGTCCGGGCTGGGTGGAGCATGACCCCAATGAAATATGGAGCACACAGTTAGGTGTAGCGGCAGAAGCCATCAGTAAAGCAGGACTAACAACGGAAAACATAGCGGCTATCGGTATAACCAATCAAAGGGAAACTACCGTGGTATGGGAAAGAGCCACCGGCAAACCCATATACAATGCCATCGTATGGCAGGACAGGCGTACCGCAGCTTTTTGCGATGAATTAAAAGCCAAAGGAACCGATAAATTGATCAAAGAAAAAACAGGACTGATCTTAGACGCGTATTTTTCGGCAACCAAAGTAAAGTGGATATTAGATAATGTGGAAGGCGCAAGAGAAAAAGGAGCGAAAGGAGAACTTTGCTTCGGTACCATGGATACCTGGCTGATATGGAATCTTACCAAAGGACAAATACATGCAACCGATGTATCCAATGCTTCGCGTACTATGCTCCTTAACATCCATACCCTTCAATGGGATGGGGAGTTGGAAAAGATATTTGACGTGCCCGGCAACATGCTTCCCCAGGTAAAAAGCAGCAGCGAAGTATACGGAGAAACGCAGAATATATTAACGGCGCATAAAATACCCATTGCAGGTATCGCCGGCGACCAGCAGTCGGCGCTGTTTGGACAAATGTGCACGCAGCCCGGCATGGTAAAAAACACGTATGGCACAGGATGCTTTATGCTCATGAACACAGGCGAAAAAGCAGTGCCTTCTCAAAATAATTTACTTACCACCGTAGCCTGGAAGGTAAACGGCATTACCCAGTATGCATTGGAAGGGAGCGTGTTTATTGCCGGCGCCGTGGTGCAGTGGCTGCGCGATGGACTGGAGATCATTAAGTCTTCCGGCGAGGTAGAGCCTCTCGCATTAAAAGTAGCCAACAGCGATGGCGTATATGTAGTTCCGGCTTTTGCAGGATTGGGCGCCCCACACTGGAACCAGCATGCCAGGGGTACGATAGTGGGCATGACAAGGGGAACTACCTCCGCGCATTTAGCCCGGGCGGCCATCGAAAGCATTGCCTATCAAACCATGGATGTGCTGAAAGCAATGGAAGCGGATTCGGGCATTGCCATTAAGGAGTTGCGGGTAGATGGCGGCGCAACAGCTAATAATTTACTCATGCAGTTCCAGAGCGATATGCTGAATACAAAAGTTATTCGCCCGCGCATTATTGAAACCACCGCGCTGGGCGCCGCTTACCTGGCCGGACTGGCAGTAGGGTACTGGAAGGATATGGAAGAAATTCAAAAGCAATGGCAGGTAGACAGGACTTTTGATCCAGGTATGAAAGAAGAGGAGAGAGACCAATTATCGAAAGGGTGGCAAAGAGCGGTGAGAGCCGCGAAGGTGTGGGCGGAAGAATGAGGTGAATGTGAAAATTTGAAAATGTGGGAAATGTGAATAGTGAATGGTGGGTATGTTCCCTGCATGGATTTTGTAATAACTTTGAAATCAACTTGTTTATTTTTCATCATAATCTTTGATTTTGCAAGCTTTTAAAACATTAACAGGATTGATTAACTGTAGTTCCTGATCGCTCACCATTGACCACTGACTATTGACCACTCACTACTCACAACTATGCAAAGAGGCGAATTGATTAACAGGCTGGATACGGAAACGGAATGGGACATTATTATCATAGGCGGCGGCGCTACAGGTTTAGGCGCTGCCGCGGATGCTTCCTCACGCGGATATAAAACCCTGTTGCTTGAACGTTTTGATTTTGCCAAAGGCACTTCCAGCAGGGCTACCAAATTAGTGCATGGCGGCGTTCGGTACCTGGCGCAGGGTAATATTAAGCTGGTAATGGAAGCGCTGCATGAAAGGGGACTGCTGTTAAAAAATGCGCCACATCTTACCCGCACTCAGCCTTTTATACTACCCGCTTATTCATGGTGGCAAAAATGGTATTATGGCATCGGGTTAAAAATATACGACTTCATGTCGGGAAAGTTAAGCATTGGCAAAACCCGCATCATATCTTCTAAAACGATCTTACAATATGCACCCGCAATAGTGCAAACCGGGCTAAGCGGGGGTATATTATATTATGATGGCCAGTTCGATGATGCCCGCCTGGCATTAAACCTGGCGCAAACGGTAGTGGAGCAGGGTGGTGTGGTATTGAATTATATGGAGGTGTTTGACGTGCGTAAAGAAAATGGAAAGAGTAAAGGCGTATATGCGGAGGATACTCTCACCGGGAGGGAATACGAAATAAAAAGCAAAACGGTGATCAATGCAACGGGGGTATTTACAGATGACGTTTTACAGATGGATGATGATATGCAGCACAATATCGTATCTCCCTCACAAGGGATACACTTGGTGGTAGATAAAAAATTTTTTCCCGGCAGCCATGCCATGATGATACCCAAAACGGATGATGGCAGGGTATTGTTTGCTGTGCCCTGGCATAATAAGGTAATTATTGGCACTACCGACACACCCGTAGCGGAAGCCTCATTTGAGCCCCGTCCACTGGAAGCCGAAATTGAGTTTATTTTCAGGAATGTAAACCGTTACCTGAGTTCAGGCATTACAAGAGCGGATGTAAAGGCGGTATTCGCAGGCTTACGTCCGCTGGTGAAAGCGCCCGGACAAAAAAACACAGCGCTCATGCCCCGCGATCATACCATAATTGTGTCGAAGAGTAACCTGGTTACCATTACCGGTGGCAAATGGACCACCTACCGTAAAATGGCCAAAGAAGCGGTGGATAATGCGCTGTTTGTGGGCAAGCTGGAACGTAAATCCTGTGTAACGGAATCATTGCACATACACGGCTGGTGTAAAACGGTAAACCCTGATGATCCGCTGCATTATTACGGTGCGGATGCTGAAGCTATAAAAAGGCTGGCGGAACAAAATACGGCATGGGGAGAGAGGCTACATGAAGCTTTTCCATATATCAAAGCGCAGGTAATATGGGCGGTACGCAACGAAATGGCTATAACGGTAGAAGATGTATTAGCCAGGAGAATAAGAATGCTTTTTTTAGATGCGCATGCCGCACTGCAGGCCGCCCCCGAAGTAGCAAGGCTCATGGCGGAAGAGCTGGGTAAAGATGAAGCCTGGCAGCAGGATCAGCTAAAAGATTTTACTGCATTGGCGGAGGGGTATTTGCTGGGAAGGTGAAAAATGTGAAAATGTGAGAAATGTGAAAATTTGAAAATGAGGGAGACTTTGGATTTCCGGCTTACCTTTTAGATTTGGAATTTGAAATTTATTTGGTTCTTGTTATTTGTTTTTTGGTGCTTTGTATTTGCTTCGGATTTGTCTTTTGCTGTTTGTTACTTTTTTTGCGGAAAAAAAGTAACCAAAAAAGCCGCCCGAAATCAATATACAGCACGATTTCGGGAAGGAGCTTCGATGAAGCTTTAATACTACTGTGAATTCAATTTCATTTCGCTGCTGCTTTCTCATTTTTCAGTAGCATGCGGAATAGCTATTTTACTTGAGAGCAGAGATTGGATCCGGCTATAGCACTCCCTCTTTCACCGCTCACCTTTCTTCCCTTTCGGATGTCGGACTTGCCTTTTGGATTTGGAATTTATTTGGTTCTTGTTATTTGTTTTTTGGTGCTTTGTATTTCCTTGGGATTTCGAATTCCCGGCTTCGGATTTTTTATTTAAGTTTTATCCGCCCGGGCGGACAGGTTTGTCTTTTGTGATTTGGTTCTTGATGCTTTCTCCTGCAGCATAACAAACCGGTTCATGCCTTACCGGGAAATTACAGGAGTTGGCAATAAAACATTTTTTGTGTGCTGCTGCATGCAATGCATTTATGTTTTCAGCATTACCATCATAATTTTTTACCCAAACCTTTGGATGCAGCACTACTGCTGTAAACCGGCCGCCGCCGTCCGCATCTTCCTGCATAAAACCCGTGGCCTGATCTTCATAAGCCGTTACCACAATACCCTGTGCAGAACAAATATGCAAAAACCACAGCATGTGGCAGGAAGACAGGGATGCTACCAATAATTCTTCGGGATTATATCTTGAACTGTCGCCGCGGAAATGCGGATCAGATGAGGCGGGGATAGCGGGTTTGTTTTCTACGGAAATTGTATGGCTGCGTTCATAGGAAGTATATGCACGGGTTCCTTCACCTGTGTTGCCAGTCCATACCAGTTGGGTATGATATTGGTGTGCTTTTAACATATAGCATTTGTTAAACGATGAATAAATGTATACCCAAAATTAAAAACCTGGTAAACGAAAGGCGCTTACCAGGTTAAGTATGATGAATGTACTAAAATCAAATGGCTACAGCGCCTTCCACCAGCACGGCTACTTTATTGTTCAGCACTTCGGCAAACCCGCCGTTGATATTATACAAAATGGTTGTGCCTGCTTTATCTTTCAGCACTTTTATTTTACCGCTTCCCAAAGCGCTTACTAACGGTGCATGTTTATCTAATATCTCAAATGAACCGGTAATGCCGGGCAGTTGTATACCATACACTTCTCCGCTAAATAATTTACGCTCAGGCGTTAATATTTCTAATTCCATCGTATAATATTTTGAGCTTACCCTTTAGCGGCGGCTATTAATTTTTTACCTTTTTCTATCGCATCTTCTATAGTACCTACGAGGTTAAAAGCCGCTTCGGGATATTCATCCACTTCACCATCCATGATCATGTTAAACCCGCGGATGGTATCTTCAATGCTAACAAATACGCCTTTTAACCCGGTAAACTGTTCTGCCACATGAAATGGCTGCGACAGGAAACGCTGTACTTTACGTGCACGGAATACCGTCATTTTATCTTCCTCGCTCAGCTCATCCATACCCAGGATATTAATGATATCCTGCAATTCTTTATAGCGCTGTAAAATGAGCTTTACCCTGTTGGCGCAGTCATAGTGTGCGTTGCCTACGATTTTAGCAGACAAAATCCTTGAGCTGGAGTCTAACGGATCCACAGCGGGGTAAATACCAAGGTCGGCTATTTTACGGCTTAGTACCGTGGTAGCGTCAAGATGCGCAAAGGTAGTAGCCGGAGCCGGATCGGTAAGGTCATCCGCAGGCACATATACCGCCTGTACGGAAGTGATGGAACCATTTTTGGTGGAGGTGATGCGTTCCTGCATGATACCCATTTCGGTAGCCAGCGTAGGCTGGTAACCGGCGGCAGAAGGCATACGTCCTAACAGGGCAGACACTTCAGAGCCAGCCTGTGTAAAACGGAAGATATTATCCACGAAGAAAAGAATATCCCTTCCCTGCCCTTTACCATCGCCATCGCGGTAGTATTCTGCTACGGTTAGCCCGCTTAAGGCCACACGTGCACGTGCTCCGGGAGGTTCATTCATTTGTCCGAATACGAAAGTAGCTTTGGATTCTTTCAATGCTTCCATATCCACTTTACTCAAATCCCAACCGCCATTTTCCATACTGTGCTTAAACTCCTCACCATAGTTCATGATGCCGGCTTCGATCATTTCGCGCAACAGGTCATTTCCTTCGCGCGTACGCTCACCCACACCGGCGAATACGGAAATACCGCCATATCCTTTAGCAATATTATTAATAAGTTCCTGGATCAATACGGTTTTACCCACACCGGCGCCACCAAACAAACCAATTTTACCTCCCTTGGCATAAGGCTCAATAAGGTCAATTACTTTGATACCCGTAAACAGTACTTCGGTAGCTACGCTCAGGTTTTCAAAGGCAGGCGGCTTGGCATGTATAGAACGGCCGTTGGTTTTATCTACCTGTGGAAGCCCGTCAATAGCATCGCCGGTTACATTAAACAGGCGGCCTTTAATATCTTCTCCAACAGGCATGGCAATGGCTCTTCCGGTATCTACTACTTCCATTCCGCGAACCAGCCCGTCTGTACCGTCCATGGCAATGGTACGCACACTGTCTTCTCCAAGGTGCTGCTGCACTTCTAATACCAGTGTTTCACCGTTTTCGCGTTTCAATTCCAGGGCATGATAAATTTCGGGCAGTTGACCGTTAAATTGCACGTCTATTACGGCGCCAATGATCTGTTTGATTTTACCCTTGATAGGCATATATTAAATTATTTTAAGGTATGTTAGGTCAAATGTGCGGCAAAGGTAAGGTGCCGGCTATTATTGTCCAATTAGAAAAGGGAGTATTTTAAAAAATGAGCGGAAAGAGGGATCTGTATGCTCAAAATAATTTTTCGCCACAAAGCCACGAGGGCACGAAGAAAACAAACTCCAAAACCCGGACTTTGTGTCTCGTAGCATAAAACTTCGCCACAAAGCCCCGCCTGAACGGGACGCCTGCCCATGCCGGTATGGACGGGGCAGGAACAAGGGCACGACTAAAATAAAACCTGAAGACCTGAAACTGTGTCTTAGTGGCATAGCATCTAAACGGAACTTGTTCCAAAATTTCACCACCGCCGGGTGTTGTCACCAGCGGGATAACCAATTCTGCTTTAAGGCAATCCCTGGATCTTTCTTTTCATATCATTACCAGATCAAATATCATCTCTTGTTGTTGGTGAAGCCGGCACGCATTGCCCATCTCACGAACACCCAACAACGGCGGAAACCTGAGGACCTGAAACTGTGTCTTCGTGGCAAACCATCACCGCCATATTGCAATTGATATGACTATATTTGTTCCGGAAGAAAACAATAATATCATGAACCAGTATGTAACCGATTTTATAAGCCTTCTTGATCATAGCAGCAATATCATTCTTAACATGACGCCTGAAGAGGCATCTGCCGCAATTGTATCAGGAGATCCCGCAGCCGTACGTAAAATTGACGGACAGTTTGCCATAGTGGAAAAAGTAGGGCAGCAGGTATTTATGGCACGTTCAATAGGCCGCCCCATGCGCTATTTCCTTGCCAAGCAAACTTCAGGGCCATTGCTTATTGTAGCCGAACGCATGGATGAGATTTATGAATACCTTAAGCAAAAAGGGCTGCATAAACAATTTCATCCTTCCTATACCAGGATGGTTCCTGCACATTTTGTAGTAAGGCTTGAAGTTATCGGTTGCCCGGATCCCAACCCTGTTTACACGCGGTTTTTTGAACCCAAAAGAAATACGCTTCCAACAGATGTTGATGCCATCGGCAAAAAATACATTGAAACCTTATCCAATGAATGTCAGAAATGGCTTTTGTCTGTTCCCAAAGAAGCGCCTGTGGGTGTTTTGTTCTCCGGGGGTATTGACAGCGGTTCCGTTTTTTTAGTGCTGTATCATTTAATGCTGAAGCTGGGGATGTCGCCGCAGCGGTTAAAAGCCTTTACGCTTTCCGTAAACGGCGGCGCCGATGCCGACCAGGCGCATACATTTATGGATCAACTGGGCTTATCTCTTTTTCTTGAGGTTATTGATGTGCCTTTATCGGCCGTTAACTATAGGGATGCCATCGAAGTTATTGAAGATTATAAAACGCTTGATCTTGAATCTGCAACGATGTCGCTGGCGCTTTGCAGGCAGATACGGCAATTGTATCCCAACTGGGAATACCTGGCAGATGGAGAGGGCGGTGACGAAAACCTGAAAGACTATCCCATAGAGGCGAACCCCGAACTTACCATACGCAGCGTGCTGAATAATACGATGCTTTACCAGGAGGGATGGGGCGTAGATAAAATAAAACATTCCCTTACCTATTCCGGTGGGCAGAGTCGCGGACATGTGCGCACCTACGCGCCCGCGAGGAAATATGGATTCAATGGATTTAGCCCTTATGCTTTACCTAATGTGATTGAGGTAGCGGAAGGTATTCCCTTTATAGCGCTCACCAACTGGAACGAGGAAACCTTATATGCATTAAAGGGCGAAGTGGTAAGCCGCGGTATAAAAGCGGTAACGGGTTTTGATATGCCTGTTTTTGAAAAGCGAAGATTCCAGGCCGGCGCGGTACCGCCGGATGCCTTTTCCGGGATTTTTGCCAATAATGAAAAAGAATACAGAACCTATTTCCATTCGCTGTATGCATGATGGTTACAACAGCCGCACTATAACTGAGCTTCGCCCTCCTAAAAACAGGTTAAACCCGTTTGTTCCCTATCATTTTTTGCATGAGCAGGAACCCGGTTTACCGGGTAGCATCGAAACCGTAAATACCATCTTTCTTACCAGCAAAGAATGTGCTTTTAAGTGCCTGATGTGTGATTTGTGGAAGCATACGATTGATGAACCCGTACCGGCAGGCGCCATTGTGCAGCAAATTGATCATGCTTTGGAAAGATTGCCAAAGGCCGATGTGATCAAACTGTACAACAACGGAAACTTTTTTGACACAAAAGCTGTTTCTCCTGAAGATTACCCGGCAATATCCGGCCGGCTTACGGATTATAAAAGAGTGATCGTAGAAAATCATCCCAAACTCTGTAATCATTCCTGTGTTGAATTTAACAACCTGCTTAACGGGAAGCTGGAAATAGCAATGGGGCTGGAAACGATCCATCCCGGATCGCTGCCGAAACTGAATAAACAAATTACACCGGAGGATTTTAAAAAAGCAACTGCATTTTTAAAGCAGCATGATATTGATGTAAGGGCCTTTGTACTTTTAAATCCTCCTTATATTACCGATGCCGGTGAAAATGTGGCATGGACACTTAAAACCATACAGTTTGCTTTCAACTGTGGAGCAATACGGTGTGCGGTTATTCCGGTACGGCCCGGGAACGGTGTAATGGAGCTATTGTGGAAAAACAATGATTACACACCGCCTTCTCTGGCTATGCTGGAAGCCGTTCTTGAAAAAGCGCTGCTGATGCAACGGGGACAGGTGTTTGCAGATACCTGGGATATCGGCTTTTTATCAGAATGCCCCCATTGTTTTGATGAAAGAAAAAGACGCTTAGAAACCATGAACCTCAGCCAGCAGGTTGAAGATAACATACCCTGTACCTGTAACATTAAATATGAGTAATCATTACGATATTGTAATTGCCGGCTCCGGCTTTACCGGTGCTATTACCGCTCTTGCTTTACACAACTGCGGATTGACCGTTTGTTTAATTGAAAAGGGAAAGCATCCGCGTTTTGCGATTGGTGAATCTTCAACTCCTGTGGCGGATATGATATTACGTTCTCTTTCCGCGCAATATGATCTGCCCTGGTTATATGATTTTTCGAGATATGGTAGCTGGCAACAATCGCATCCCGAAATTGTGTGTGGTATTAAAAGAGGCTTTAGTTATTTTAAGCATCATCCCGGGAAGCCGTTTTCAACAGACGCCGGGCACTCCAATGAGCTGCTTGTTGCAGCAAGTGAAAATGATATCATGTCTGACACCAACTGGTTGCGTGCAGATTTTGATGCTTTTTTAGTCAGCAAGGTTAAAGCATATCATATAGATTATCTCGATTGTACCGAGATCACTTCAGCAACAAGAAGCAACAGGCAATGGCTGTTTAATATAAACGGGCCGGGAAAAATACCATCCATTCGTTCTTCTTTTTTTATAGATGCAACGGGCAGCGGGCTGCTGGCAGATAAATTATTTTCGGTAAAATCATCTGCAGAAAATTTTCTTACCAATTCATTTGCCGTATTCTCTCATTTTGAGCATCTCCCCAGATGGACAACGCTTCTTCAGGAAAGCAATATTCCAATGCAGGATTATCCTTACGATCCCGATGATTCCGCATTGCACCATGTGCTGGATGAAGGATGGGTTTGGGCACTTCGTTTTAACAATAACCGCACGAGCTGGGGATTTGCATTGAATGGTAATGATGCTTCATTTCAAAAAATGAATACATTGGAGATATGGAACAGAATGAGGAATACGTATCCCGATATAGATCATATACTCAAAAGGGGGTCTTTATCGCCACAGCCGGGGCGCATTATACAAACGGGAAGGCTTCAGCGAAAGCTGGAAAAATGTTTTGGCGATGGCTGGCTGGCCATGCCGCATACCATTGGATTTGTAGATCCGCTTTTCAGCACAGGTATAGCCTATTCCCTGGCCGGCATTGAACGGATCGTACAGATGCTTAGTGAAAACAGGAACTTTGATGAACGCTTATATGATCAGTTGAAGGAATATGAGCATATTACTTTTGAAGAGCTTAAGCTCATTGATATGCTTGTGGCCGGATGCTACAAAACCATGAAACACTTCCCGCTTTTCACCGCCTGGTCTATGCTGTATTTCACTTTTACCATTTTGTATGAGCAACGCCGGTTGAAGCACCAGCCTGTTACCTATTTTCTTGAAGCCGGCAACCATGAAGTACAAAAGATAGTACAAACAACATATAAGGACCTGCTGAAGTTAACTGCACAAAGAACCATCTCAACCAAAGATGCAGATCAATTTACCAACACGGTAAGAGAAAGGATAGCGCCTTTTAATACAGCGGGACTGTTAGATCTGTTGTCGAAAAACATGTATTACCATACTGTAGCCGTATTGTGATATCACTTATGGGCTTTCTTTCCCTTTACCTCTCTTCGGCTTCAGCGCATTTTTAAAATCATCGGTGTTTATTAACCGGGTATTGTATTGCTGCCGGTACAGGTTATACTTCGCATCTGCAGGATATTTTACATTACCGCTGTAAGGATAGGCAGGCATATTATGAAAAGGCAGCGGTTCAACCGTTTGCCCGTGGGCGGTATTCAAATCACCATCCTTTACCCATCCTTCGCTGTAAATAAGGAAGTCGCGTTTCCATCCCTGCGGCAACACCGGCAAACGGGCTGCATCAAAATCAATCGTTATCTCATCGCCCGAGTTGGCAATAACATACGCGTCATCTGCCTCCTGCAACAGCGGCAGCACATCTCCGTAGCGGGTGTAATATCCTGTAAGGTCTCTCCATTGCTGTCCCCCGGTAGTATTATAATAATCAAACCAGTGCGGGCCAAAAGGTCCGCCTTTTCTATAGGAAGCGGAGAAGCCCCTGTAAGCAAGATGCGCGCCTGTCATGGCAAGATCATGCATATGTACCGGGGCTTTCGATAAACGGTTCGAAAAGAATACCTCATCCCAGTAAATCTGCATATTGGTGCGTATTCTTACTTTCCTGTTGCCCGGGGTAAGAAACCTGCCCGAAAGGTTAACGATCACCATTTTATCTTTCCCCATCGGGAAACCAATATTTGCTATAACGGTTTGCCATTCTCCATTTTTGTTCATTACCTCCAGCGCCGGAGGCTTGCTTTTGTACAATGCCGACTGGGTCATTGCCGTATTGATACTGGCATCTGCGGGGAAAGTCCATCCCCGCAAAAACAGGTAAAGACTGTTGCCCACCGCTTTATCGCCCAAATCGAGGATCAGATCATGATCATCGGCAAGCCCCTGGTATTTACCCATACCAAAGTTGGAGATGTATTCGAAATCGTATGATTTAATTTTGGGCAGCACATCATTGCCATTGCCATCGAATGCAGTAACCGGCAAATGTTTCTCTTCTACCCCATACAATTGCTTACCGGGAAAAGGTGGCGCAACAAAACGTTCATCTGCAAACACATCAACCGAATCGGGATGATCTACCGCCACCAGGGCAGCCTTATCAAAATAAACCGTTTCCCACAGCTCTTCGGTTATCTTGATAGAATATTTATTGTTCTTTGGCTTCAGCTTTTCACCCGGAATAAGCAAATATTCTTTCGAAGCATCGCTGAAGGCATAAGTTGTATCTTTTCCGTTTACCGCCAAAGGCATCCCCAGAGCGCTTCTCCACATCATATCCTTTAAAAATGTATACTTCTCTCCATCCCAGGTAAATAAAAACGGGCAGGATCCTTTTAGCTTCTCTTCTTCCAATGTTCTTTGCCAGCGTGACGGGTCGCTAATCAGTTGTGGTGTTCCATTGGGCCAAATGATACGAACAACATCAAGCGAATCCTGCATCCCCACACCAAAATTGATCAATGTGCGTTTAACCGTTTTGGTTTGATAAAGATCGCCAGCCTTTAGCTCTACCTGTGCCCCTATACCAAACCTGTTGTTTTTATTATTGCCATAGGAAAGTCCTGTTAACTGTACCTGCATATAATGATTGAGACTACCTCCGTCATTCCTCATTAAGCAGATCCCGGAAGGCCCCGATATAAAAACATCATCATCGCCATCTAAGTTAAAGTCGGCAATTTCTATCTTATGCCCCCCGGTAAATGTTTGCGGAAGCAGGTAGGAAACATTGCTAAACCCTTTTGTAAGATTATTATGGAATAGCTGCACCCCGCTTTTGGTTGTATCGTCATTTACTCCTGTTACCAGGATATCCTGGTAACCGTCATTGTCAAAATCAAGAAAAATGGCGGCATGAGCTGTTATGTCTTTTAATGAGGTAGTAAACTCACGCGATGCTGTGTCAACCTTAAACCCATGATCTCCCGTATTTTTTAGTAAAAATGAATTTTCATTTTTGCCCCCGGCAATAAACAGATCCGGCATACCATCGTTATTGTAATCGCCAAAAGCAATGGCGCTGCCTTTGTATGAAGGACTTTGAAGCTGTAAAGCACCGGTAATATCTTTAAATTTCGAATGCCGCTCATTATTAAACAACTGTATCCGCCCCTCTCCGGTTAAAGCCCCTATATCCAGGTCGCCATCAGCATCCCAGTCTCCATAATCCATATCAATAGTTCCTGATGCGCCGGCAGAGAGGTTCATCATCTTTGCGTTCTCGGTGAACGTTCCATCATTGTTATTGCGAAAGAATTTATTGGTGCCTTTACAGGCAATGTATAAATCAAGATCTCCATCCTGGTCAAAATCAGCTACCAGGATCTTATGGCCATTCGTAATATCGTTCAATCCCGTTTTTTGTTTTACCCTGGAAAATGTGCCATCGCCATTATTTTTATAAATAAAGACACCTTTATTAGTAGAAATAAAAAGGTCACGGTAGCCATCATTATCATAATCCGCGAACGTAGCGTCTAAATCAACGGCCTCGTAATTCAGATCAACAGAAGACGTAATATCTTTAAAGCTTGCCATTTCTCCTTCAAACAAATAGCGTTTGGAGAGCGAAGCGCCTTCAGGTAAAAAGCTTGCAAAAACATACGCGGTACCTTTCCCGTCATCATCTGCAAGCGCTAATGTTGAAGAGGTTGCATTTGATATACCAGGAATTGTTAACCCGGCAACCGAGGAAGCGTCTTCGAATTTTATATCGTTTAATGAAACGGTCCTGTTTTTGTCATAAACCCTGCTAAACCTGCTGTCGTTAAACTCCGCATAGCCGGTTAGTAGTTTCGGCTGATCAATTTCGTCAAGTCCGCTCGCGTAGGCTTCGGTAAACTGCATTAATTTTTGAAATTGCTGTATATAATGAATGGCATTTTCGGTTTGATTGCCACTGGTGATGAATGCGGCAGCCTTCCGGTAAATGGTATCTGTTGCCAGGTTAAATTCCGGCACTATTTTTTTTATGCTTTGCATAAAGAACAGCGAGGAGTCTGATTTCCCTTCCTGCGCAAGCAATTCGGATAGCTGAAGCCGGGGCACTATATTAGCCGGGGTAATAGCTATCAATTGTAATAAGCTGGATTTTTGATTCGCATAATTTTGATCCGCAGCAGCTAGCAGGGCCAGCTTGTACCAGGCAGGGGCGCTGCGGGGGTCGGCAGCTAATATGTTTTGCAGCTCTTTTACTGCGTTTTCTTTATTCCCTTCCCGTATATATACTTCAGCTAAGGTAAGCTGTAATCCGGCATGGCCGGGTTGAATTTCCAGGCCCGCCTGTACCTGCTTCTTTGCCTCATCGTAATCTTTTTTTGCCAGGTAAAGCAGGGCTAAATCGGCATAATTCAGGAAATTTCCGGGATCGGTTTTTATCGCTTTTTTAAACGCGGCTTCGGCTTCATCAAATTTATTCTTCTGAAGAAAAGAAATAGCCAGTATGCGGGGGTCATTATAGTAATTTTTTGCTTCCTCTTCTTTTGTTTTACATTGGGTAAGCAGGGTAATTATCAAAAACAAAATAAAGCTGTTCAATAAGCGTATCGTGAAGCGGGGAAATACATGTGTCATTACAGGTAAAACATTTAAATATACCGAAGATAATCATTATCATTATTACTATCTTAGCACGCACAAATGATAGCTGTTCAATGAGCCCTTCAAAAAAGTATACCAAAATAATTATTACTGTAATATTTATCTGCCTGCTTGCCATAACATTTTTAGCCTCCCTCGATAACGATTTTTTTTCGGGTAAGCGCAACATCAGGCAAAAAGCAACGGCAGAGGAAGCATTTGGATTTTATCTTGAGCCGGCAAATAAAGAAACTAAGATCTCATTCCGGCATATTGCTCCTGAGGTTGACCCCAAACTCAATCATATTAAAAGGCAAATCGCTTCTATGGGAGCCGCTGTTTCTGTTTGCGATTTTGACAATGATGGATGGAATGATATTTATTTTACCAACAGTGCCACCGGAAGCAAGAATGCCTTATACCGTAACTTACATAATGGAGAATTTGAAGACGTAGCCGACAAAATACAACTGGCAGACGTAAACAGAAAAGGTACCGGGGTTTCAATGGGCGCCATTTGGGGCGATTATGACAATGATGGTTTTAAAGACCTGCTGCTGTATAAATGGGGAAAACCCGAGCTATTTAAAAACATGCAGGGGGAAAAATTTGAACGGGTTACGGAAGGCAGCGGACTTCCCCCGTGGGTAAACGCTAATTCCGCCATTTGGTTTGACTTTAATAACGACGGGTTACTTGATATTTTTATAGGAGGCTATTATAAAGAAGCTTTTCACTTAGACAGTCTGAATACAACCAGGATAATGCCTGAAAGCTTCCGGTATGCCAACAATGGCGGCAGGAATTTTCTTTTAAAGAATACAGGTAGTGGCAAATTTGAAGATGTAACCAAGCAGTATGGATTAACTTCAACCAAATGGACACTTGCTGCAGCGGCAGCAGACTTTAACGGAGATGGCTACCCTGAATTAT
Organism: Agriterribacter sp.; assembly: GCF_035445465.1. Taxonomy (NCBI): domain Bacteria; kingdom Pseudomonadati; phylum Bacteroidota; class Chitinophagia; order Chitinophagales; family Chitinophagaceae; genus Agriterribacter; species Agriterribacter sp. The sequence continues at coordinate 149,781 of NZ_DAOMQT010000001.1, read as the reverse complement.
ATATTGCCAACGATTATAATGTAGATGAATTTTATTTGAATAAAAACGGGGAAAGATTTGAAGAAAAGGGCAGGGAGGCAGGCGTTGGACATATTCCGAAAAGCGGTATGAATGCTTCTTTCGGCGATATTGCCAATGATGGAAATGTAGGTATTTATACTACGAATATTACGGAAAAAGGAATATTAATCCAGGGAAATAATTATTGGCAACCCAGGAGCGAGCGCGTTGCGGAACATCCTTCATTTGTAGATATTGCACAAATTTCGGGAATTGAAAACGCGGGCTGGAGCTATGGCGCGCAATTCGGTGATTTGAATAATGACGGTTTCATGGATTTATACGTGGCAAACGGCTTTATTTCTGCAAAAGAAAATACTTCATACTGGTACGACTATTCTAAAGTTACAGGCGGTAACAGCGCCATTATTGGTGATGCCAAAAACTGGCCCGACATGGAAGGCAAAAGCCAGTCGGGCTATGAGCAGGACAAAATATGGCTGAACAACAGCGATGGCTTATTTGAAGATGTATCCGACAGGGTTTGTCCCGCAGCAACTTACGACGGGCGCGCTGTTGCTATGGCCGATCTGTGGAACAGGGGGGTATTGGATGTTATTGTTGCCAATCAAAACAACATACCTTTAGTTTATAAAAACTATGCGGGAAATAATAATCACTGGATAGCTTTTGAGCTGCAGGGAACGGTTTCTAATGCCGATGCCATTGGTGCAAGAGCAGAGGTGGAATGGGATGGGAAAAAACAGGCGCAGATCGTTACCGGTGGCATGGGCTTTTCTGCTCAAAATCAGCACAGGCTCCATTTTGGAACAGGCAAAAGCGGTAATATTGACGGGGTAACGATCTATTGGCCATCGGGGCATACAGATAAAATTAAAAACCCGGAAATCAATAAACTGCATATTATAAAAGAAAGCAAACCCAATAACTAATGCAGCAGGAATATAAGCTTGAAAACATACCCGCAACAACTTCGTTCTCTCAGTGGCTAAAAAATAATTTTCAATATATCCCGCCGGCCTTTATCACACTTATCCTCCTGGTTGGGCAGTTTACCTTTGGCATCTTAGACAGTTATGTAACCCTTGTAGCTGCAATAGCCACCTCCATGATAGCCGAGATCATATTGGCCAGGGTGGTATTGGGTACGTGGAAGAACCTTGCCAGCGCGTATATAACCGGCATAAGCGTGGGCATACTCATCCGCTCCAATGTAATTTGGCCCTATGTTGTTACGGCTTTACTTTCCATTCTCTCCAAATATGTATTTCGCTATAAAGACAGGCATTTATGGAATCCTTCAAACTTTGGTATTTCGTGGATGCTTGCTTTGTATAGCGTTAATGTGGCAGGTCTTAGTATTCAGTGGGGAAGTAATCTGCTTGCCATGTCAGTAATATGGGTTTTGGGATTGATCATTGTGAACAGGGCAAAACGGTTGCACGTAACCGTTACTTATGTAATAAGCTTTATTATCCTTGCGTATGTTCGTTGCCTGATTACAGGCGATGCTTTTCTTGCAGAAGTGTCTCCCCTCACCGGGCCAATGTACCAGCTTTTTATCTTCTTTATGATCACAGATCCTCCCACTTCTGTATCCACCAGGAAGGGAAGAATGATTGTTGTTGTTTTGGTGGCCATAGTAGAATTTATTTTGCGTCTTAACAATCTTATATATGCGCCTTTCTTTGCGCTTTTCCTTGTAGGCCCGTTGGCTAAGTTTCTCGATTTAAGAAACAATGCGCTCAATAACAGGAAACATGAAAAACCAGGCCCGGGGCCTGGTTCAGTCATTTGAAATCTTGTCAGAGGTTAATGAGCAATGAATGGTTAGGTTTTTTGGAAGATACTGACCTGGTTTCATGATTTTTCAGGGGTTAAGGGTCTTTCAGGGGATAGGAGAACGGTTAGCGGTTTTTTACAGGTATCGGATAGGCTGGCTTTCAGGGAATTGGAATTTTCTTTCACAGGGTTGGGTTTTTCTAAAGGGTGGCTGGATTTTTCAGCGGATGATGGATAATTGGGTTTTCAAGGGGTTAGTATCGCTTTTGACAATACAAAGATGGTAAACACAATACGGTGGTGAAAGTTTATTCGTTAACCGGCTGTTTTGTTTCGATTTTTGGAACAATACGTTCGATGAAGTAGTAAGCAGCACGGAATGCCCCGGATATTTTAATGGTTCAGTTGTCATAAATTTTACGACAACCTCCTCCGGTGGAAAAGGTACTCGGTACCTGTATTTGTTTTCACGCAGATTTCACAGATAGACACAGATATGAAGTGCGTTCTATAAAGCATTTAACACATCTGTGTACATTCATGCTATCTGTGAGCAACGCTTTCACTTTTGCCTTTTCCTGGCTACCTCAGTACCAATTTAAAAACCAGTGCCGCCAGCACTCCGCCGGCAATAGGTCCAACAACCGGTACCCAGGCATAGCTCCAGTCGCTGTCGCGCTTATTCTTAATAGGGAGTAACGCATGTACGATACGTGGGCCAAGATCACGTGCGGGATTAATGGCATAACCGGTTGGTCCGCCTAAGCTCAACCCTATACCCAGTACCAGCAATGCAATGGGTAAGGCGTCCAAGGCGCCCAGCTTCATCTCCGGCTTTGCCAGCAACAAGGCGCCTAATACCAGCACAAAAGTGCCAACCAGTTCGGTAATGATGTTATGTATTGCGCTTCGTATGGCCGGCGCCGTGCAAAACACAGCCAGCTTGGCATTGGCATCCTGTGTATCATCAAAATGCTGGCGATACGACAGCCACACGATTACTGCCCCAAGCATAGCGCCTATGAATTGGGCCAATATATACGAAGGCACCAGCGCCCAGTCGAAACTGCCTTCCACTGCGAGGCCAATAGTAACGGCGGGATTCAAATGCCCCCCGCTGGCCGCCGCCGTGGCATATACCCCGGTAAACACTGCTACGGCCCATCCAAAGGTGATGGCGATCAACCCGCCGTTATTACCTTTTGTTTTATCTAATACCACGTTGGCTACCACGCCGCCGCCTAATGTAATCAGTAAAGCTGTTCCGGTAATTTCGGCCAGGAATGGAGACATGTGCAGGCAATTTTTTAAATAATAATTCAGGGAAAATACTTTAAAAATAAATAAAGTCCCAATGTTGAAGTATAAATTCTGAAAAAACAAGCGTTTGATAAAGCCCGAATCTCAAATTTCAAATCTTCCGGATGCAACGATAAGCCGTAAATTAAAAACTCCGAAGTATCCTCCATTTTCAAATTACCCACATTTCTACATTTCTCACATTTCCCTTACCTTGCAAACTTAATTCTGGCGTATGTCTGATAAAAAAACAAGTGGCTTAGCGTTCAACAGGCAAAATTATATATGGATGGCCATTGGCGCTGTGGTAATAATAATTGCTTTACTGCTGATGTCGGGCGGTAAAAACGCCGATCCCATGGTGTTTGACTATAAAGAAGTATACAGTACGCGCAGGATTACAGTGGCTCCCATATTGCTGGTGCTGGGATTGGTTATTGAGATGTACGCTATTATGCGTAAGCCCAAAACCACGGATAAATAGATGCCTGCACAACCCGGTAATGATATGATGGGGCTGTCTCAAAAATTATATTTTGCCACGAAGTCACGAACCTGCCTGCCGGCAGGCAGGAGCACGAAGAAAATAAAACGGGAAGATCAGAAATTTGTGTCCCTGCCTGCCGCCGGGCTTGTGTCTTAGTGGCATATCTTCTATACCTCCCCTTTGGATACCGCCTCTTTTTTTTAAGAAGACACGGAAGATATACACTTATTTAAAAACCAATCCGTTAATACTGCCATCACTGTTCAAATTACTTTAGCCGCATGAGCATCTTACAAGCCGTTATTATTGCAATTATTGAAGGGATTACGGAATTTCTTCCTGTTTCTTCCACCGGGCACATGATCATTGCCAGCTCACTGATGGGTATCTCGGGTAATGATTTTACCAAAATTTTTGAAATTGCCATCCAGTTGGGCGCTATTCTTTCGGTGGTGGTGCTGTACTGGAAAAAGTTCTTCGACTTCGCCAAATGGCAGTTTTACGTAAAACTGTTTGTTGCGGTTATACCTGCGCTGGTGTTGGGCAAGCTCTTTTCTGATAAAATAGACGATCTGCTCGAAAGCCCTACTACTGTTGCGGTTGCTTTATTGCTTGGCGGTATTGTATTATTGTACATAGACAGGTTGTTTAAAACCCATGTAATCAGCGAAGAAAAAGAGATCAGCTATGGCCAGGCATTTATTATCGGTATATGGCAATGTGTGGCAATGATACCCGGCGTAAGCCGGAGCGCTTCCAGCATTATTGGAGGAATGCAGCAAAAGCTTACCCGTACTTTAGCGGCTGAATTTTCCTTTTACCTGGCTGTTCCCACCATGCTTGCCGCAACGGTACATAAACTTTTTCTTAAAGATTACCCTGCCGCAAATGGCGATATAAAAGGGTATGAAATTGTATTTGGAAATTCGGCCAACACTACCGCATTTGTTATTGGAAACGCGGTAGCATTTATAGTAGCTATATTGGCCATTAAGTTTTTCATCGGTTATTTACAAAAGCACGGATTTAAATTGTTCGGCATTTACCGTATTATTGTAGGTGTAATACTGCTGGTAATGATTTATGCAGGTTACCTGAAATAACAGATCCGAAAATTCATTTCCATTTTCATGCAAACTGCGCCTAAAAAGGTAATTAACGGCTGGGCAATGTACGACTGGGCCAACAGCGTGTACAGCCTCGTAATTACTACCACTATTTTTCCGGCCTACTATGTAGGCATTACCAGCATGGGAAACAGTAATGGAAAACATTATGTAGATTTTTTTGGCAGGCAGTTTATCAATACTTCTTTGCTGGATTACGCGCTGGCGCTGGTATTTTTAATTGTAGCTGTATCTTCTCCCATATTATCTTCTATAGCCGATTACCGGCGCAATAAAAAAGTATACCTGCGCTGGTTTTGCTTTTTGGGATCTGCAGCCTGCTGCGGGCTGTTCTTTTTTACGCCGCAGCGTATTGAGCTGGGCGTAATCCTGTTTTCTTTGGCTGCGCTCGGTTATTGGGGAAGCCTTGTTTTCTACAATTCATATTTACCCGATATAGCTGCTCCTGAAGATCAGGACCGGATCAGCGCAAAGGGATATGCATTAGGGTATGCGGGAAGCGTGCTGTTGCAGATCATTTGTTTTGCCATTATTGTAAAGCCGGTATGGTTTGGATTAGATGCAGCCGATACCACATTGGGCGTACGTATATCATTCCTGTTAACGGGTTTATGGTGGTTTGGCTTTGCACAGCTTGCCCTCCGGGTGCTGCCGCTTCCCAGTCTTAAGGAGCGGCAGGCAAAAAAAAATGTATTTACGAATGGCTTTCATGAACTGTCCATTGTATTCAGACAGTTAAAGCAGTTGCCTGTACTGCGCCGTTTCTTATTGTCGTTTTTCTTATACAGCATGGGAGTGCAAACCGTAATGCTGGTAGCGGCGGGATTCAGCAAAAAAGAAATTTTCCCGGAACCGGAAGATGAACCTAAGCTGCTATTTACACTTATTCTTATACAACTGGTGGCTATTACCGGCGCTATTGTAATGAGCAGGGTTTCAAAGCGCATAGGTAACCTGAAAGTGCTGATCGTTGCTGTAATAATATGGATCGCTATTTGCATCTGGGCTTATTTTATACAAACGCAGCTGCAGTTTTATGCCCTGGCGGCATCGGTAGGTCTGGTAATGGGAGGCATACAATCCATGAGCCGGAGTACGTATTCTAAATTCCTGCCCGAAACAAAAGATACCACTTCTTTTTTTAGCTTTTATGATGTTACTGAAAAGATAGCGCTGGTTATAGGGCTGTTTTCGTTTGGACTATTAGAAGATATAACAGGGAGCATACGCAACTCCATTGTTGCTTTAATTGTATTTTTTATACTGGGCTTACTCGCCTTGTTATATACCAAAAGAGCGGTGAGCAGGAAGGAGCCGTTACCCGGAAGCCGGGCCTGCTAAAAAGGTTCCCCGTGTGTTTGCTTTATCAGCCGGTCCACAATAGAAGGAAAAGGCTGCATGAGCTGTATGAAATAATCGGTAACCCATCCCCTGCCAAACCATCCCTGTATCCGGCGGCCGGTTTTTAATCTTTTTTGGAATGTAGTATTCCAGTGGGCCTGATATGTTGTTTCCATTTCGTAGCGGCTTATCTTTCCCTGCAAAAAAAGATTAATCTGCTGAAATGCGATCTTGCTGCCGTGCATCGCCATGCTCATGCCGTTGCCGCAAAGCGGGGCTATCATTCCTGCGGCATCGCCTGTCATAAGCATGTGATGCTCTATTTGCGTTTTTTTATCAAAGCTGATCTGTGCAATGGTTACCGGAGACGGATACAAAAAAGCGGCTTCCCCGAACAGCTTATCCAAGTAAGGGTTACGGCGCAATATATTTTGTTCTAACTGCGTGATCACATTATTGCATTGCTGCAGGTTTTGTGCGGTGGTAAGATAACAAAGACAATATTTTTCATCTTCTACCTGAGACAGGCCGCAATACCCGTTTTCAAAATTGTGAAGGGCTATATGATCAGGAGGAAAGTTTGTTTTAATATGATACTTGACAGCGATATAGTTATTGAATTTGCCGGGCTTTTTTTGAATAAAATCTCTTTTCAGCTTAATATCTACATTACTGCGTTTGCCAAATGTGCCGCAGGCCTGCCTGGCCCTGCACATGCTTGTTCCATACTGCACATGAAAATGCGCGTCGCTGAACCATACATTATCCACTTTTGTTTCTTCCCTTATTTCGGCTCCCGCGTTGCGGGCCAGCGCTGCCAGGAAAGCATCTAATTTATAGCGGCTGATACCGAAGCCGCCCAGCGTAAGGCGGCGCTTAATGGTTTTTCCCGATGGCGATGATACCAGCAGATTGTTAATGTGGGGCAGATGCCAGTCGCTTAACGGAACGCCCATTTCTTCGAGGAAGTTCCAGCATTCAAAGCTGATGTATTCGCCGCATACTTTGTGGAAAGGATATTTTTCTTTTTCAAATAAAACTACATGGTGCCCTTTCCTTGCCAGTTGAATAGCAAGGCAGAGCCCTGCCAGTCCGCCGCCAACAATGGCTGCATCGTATGTATGGGTTGTTGTCATGAATTTGCCGTTATCAGCCAGCGAAAGGCCCATTTCCACTTAATGGAGTAGTTTTGAATATTGGCCCGTTGCATGATCGTTTCCCATTCCCGCTTTTTAAACCCGCGCTGAACAGAAAGCGGGGCATCATTTTTTACAAGATAGCTGTTTGAAAACAACCGGGTGAGCGCTTTGATCGAATAATAAGCCAGCATATTGCGGTGCAGGTCATTAATGAAAAACCCTACCCTGCTGTTGTCCTGCATCCACCGCATCATGAGCACCAGGGCATCATCATTGAAATGATGGCAGAAGAGGGAAGCGAAAATGATGTCGGGCTTTTGATGAGCGAAGTTTACCAGGTTGTAATCTGAAAGGATCCAGGTATATTTTGTATCTGCTGTTTTTTCTTTTGCGTAATCAATACATTCCTTTTTTTTATCAATACCCGTTAAATGAACGGCGATGTTATTTTTCAGGCACCACTGTTCAATCGCCAGTAAATTATCGCCACCGCCACAACCTGCTTCACATATGCGGAGGGATTTGAACTGCGCTTTTGATGCAGACAATATATTTTTTATGCCTGCAATAGTAATGGCATGACCGCCCAGCCAGGTATTGATAAAGTTCAGTTCTTTCATATTCTGTTTGATGTCTTCAAACGGAATATCATCAGCGTCTAATAATTCTGCTTGGGTTGATCGTGGCATAAAAGTATGGATCAATTTACGGAAATTTTAGAAAACGATTTGTTGTGTCAGGAAAGAAATGCTGCTATGTTTTTCAGCTTTATACCATCTCTCCCACAAATGTTTCCATTGTAAGCCCCGGGCCAAAGGCGGCGCCTAATATTTTTTTATTCTTCCCCTGCCTTTTTTGCATCATTTGCTGTAATACAAATAAAATAGTGGGAGAGGACATATTACCAAACTCCTCCAAAATACGCGAGCTGTCGGCTAAGGCCTCCTCATCCAGGTGCAGGCACTTTTTCACAGCTTCCAGTATGCGTTTTCCACCGGGATGTATACACCAGCCATTGATCTGTTCTCTGGTGATGCCCGCCGATTGCAAAGCCCTTGCGATCAGTGGTTCAAAATCTTCTTTTATCAATTCGGGTATATACCCGCTTAACGTCATTAAAAAGCCGGAAGAAGATAATTCCCATGCCATATCTTTTTTCCCCCTGGGTATGATCTCCGCGTAAAAATGTTGTAATGCTAACCCGGGTAGGGGATATTGGTCATGAGCGATCAGCGCCGCCGCGGACCCGTCTGCGAACAACATGCTGGAAGTGATATTGTCTGTTGTGGCTTCTTTTTGAAAATGCAGGGTGCATAGCTCTGTGCATACGATCATTACCCTGGCCGCCGTATCGTTTTTGCAGATGGCATCTGCTATTTTGAGCGCGTGAATAGCGGCATAGCATCCCATAAAATTTATGGAAGTCCGGTAAAGCGTATTCGGCAAATCCATCAGGTCTGTGATCTGCAGGTCCAGGCCCGGGGCGCTCATGCCGGTGCAGCTTACGGTAATCAAATGGGTGATCTCTTTTGCCGGTAATATCCGTTCTGTGCAATTTCTTATAGCATCTACCGATAACGGGGCGGCGTGCGCATGGTAAAGCGTCATACGTTGTTCCAGCGATGGAAACGGCTCCAGGCTTTCACTGCGCGGGTAAAACTTCCAGTCCTTTACGGAACGGCTATAGTCTCCAACAACGGAATACCTGTTTTGTATGCCGCTCTGGTGATACAGGAACTTCATTTTACGTTGCTCCACCGTATCAGTCGCGTATACCTGCTGCATAAAATGCAGGATATCTTCCTGCCGGTGTTTATAATGCGGTAAGGCGGTTCCTATGTTAATGATTTTACTCAAGGTTATTAATGATAAAAATAATGATAAAAGCCGTGTTGGTGCAGGCGGAGGCGATTATATTCATACACATCGTATGCGGGTAATCTGCCTGCGCATCATTTTGCCACACTTTTTGTGCCCATAATAAAAAATACAGCACCACCGGCAGCATACAAAGGCTGAACAGGTAGAACGCGCTGTTTTGCAATGTATAAAAAAAATGAAATCCCAGCACAAGAAAGGCTATTGTATAAATAATTCCACAGTATATAAAAGTTCCGCGATAGCCCAGGCGGTAGCTGATGGTTTTAACGCCGTCTCTCAGGTCTGCGCTGTGCTGGTATATTTGGGTCAGCGGGTAAAATCCTCCAATAAGCAAACTGGCTGCCAGCATGGCCGGAACCGGAACCTGTGTTGTTTTATCCATGCTGCATCCATAATAAACCAACGCAAATGTAAATGCGCCCTGGAACAGGATAACGGTGAGGTACCCGGCAACCGGATATTTTTTTAAACGGATGCCCCTGTAGCTGTATGCTTTGGAAACCAGTATATACAGCAATATGCCCAAAGCAAAGTACAGGCTTACAAAACAACTTATCATTATGGCAATGCAGTCCATCAGGGCGGTTACGTATAATAGCTGACGCGAAGGTTGCAATGGCTGTTTAATACCGCCAATGCTTTCGGTGTCCCTGTCCATATAGCTGTTGTACCCATTGCTGGCGGGGTACACCAACCCATGCAGTATAAAAAAAACAAGTACTGCAGAAGATAGATTTACATCAGGCACCTGGCTCAGTGCGAACCAGTATACCGGCATCAGGAAAAATGAAAAATGAAAACGCAGCAATTGGATGGTAGAGGGTAATAAAAATCGTGTTTTCGTTAATGGCATAAATAAAGCTATAACACTAACCTAAGTAGAAGGCCGTAAGCCCGTCTGTATACCCAGCATTTATTCCGGTAATAAGGAACGCTATCTTAATTGGCCTGGTTATGTAAGGTAAGTCTTTTTGCGTATTTATTCCGGCAAACTTGCCTTAACAATATAGATCGCTGCATAGATCACATTTTATTTTTCCCGGGTTCTATACCTGCCCGGCTTTGAGCATCCTCACTGTTACCAAAAGTTGTCCGTTGTGGCGTTGTGTATGCTCTGCTGCATGCATTAATAATCCCAGCACAGTAGAAGGTAATTGAGCACGGCCTACGCCGCGGAATGCGGTTAGAGTAGATTCATCCGTAGCGCTCAATTGAGCCAATGCCTTATCTACCTGCAGGTTTAATAGTGCCAACAATTCACTGGTTTTACAGGAAGGGGAAGGGGGATGCTCTTCCTGTTTCAGGTAGCTCAGTTGTTCTGCATTAAGCATTTCGCCCCTGGCATAGGTAAGCAGCCTGTCAATTACGCCTTTGATGTGCTGCAGGTGAAAGCCCGGTGAAGCTACACCCGCCGGTTTTTCCCATAGCAGGGTTTCGGGAAAGTTATCCATTAATGCATTTATTTCTTCCCTTGCCTGTAAAAGTGCATGTGCTACGGGTTGCAGCAGTGCGGGAATGCCATCCACAGGCCCGCGCAGCCATACTTCATGTTTTTTGTCTGTCATGATGATGTAATATTATTTTAAGGGTATTGGTAATTCATCCGGGTATATTTTTTTTATTGCTTCTCACCGGCTTTTTTCCTGCAGCAAGATACAACCATACATATCCGGCAATCATTGCCATTACGGAGGCAATGAGTACGCCCGATTTGGCGATATCCTGCGTTGCTGTATCTTCAAAAGCCAGCATGGTTATAAAAACAGACATCGTAAAGCCAATGCCGGCCAGTATACCAATGCCGGCAAGCTGCGTCCAGCTTACGCCGCGGGGCAATTCGCCCCATTTGAGCTTTACCAGTACCCAGCAGGCGGTTATAATGCCCAATGGCTTTCCGATAAATAAACCGCCAATGATGCCATAGTTGAGTGAACTGTTAAGGGCTGCTATAAATTCCGGGGGAATAACAATGGCGGTATTGGCCAATGCAAAAATCGGGAGCATGACAAAATAAACGGGTACATGAAGCAGGTGCTCCAGTTTTTCTAAGTGTTGTAATGGAATGGTTAGCGCAAACAATACACCTGCTATGGTAGCATGAATGCCCGAGTTGAAAAAGCAATACCACAGCAATATACCCAGCGCGAAATTCCACCAGCCGAATTTAATTTTCAGCCGGGGAAGTAAAAACAATACAACTGCAATGCCAATGCCCGATAACAGGTAGAGCCATTGGACGGCGCCACCATAAAACAAAGCAATTACAAGAATAGCGCCCAGGTCGTCTATAATAGCCAGCGCCATTAAAAAAGTTTTTAAAGCAGCCGGCACTTTTTTGCCCAGCATGGATGCAATGCCTAAGGAAAACGCGATGTCTGTGGCCATGGGTATGCCCCATCCGTGCTGGAAAGCGGTATGCCTGTTGAACAATAAATAGATCGCTGCCGGGGCCAGCATACCTCCTATGGCGGCAAACAAAGGAAGCAATGATTTTTTGAGCGATGACAGCTCGCCAATAAGTAATTCTCTTTTGATTTCCATTCCCACTAAAAAAAAGAAAGCGGCCATTAAGCCATCATTGATCCAGTGCAGTAGCGAATGGGGCAGGTGAATGCCGGAAGGAGCAGGAACTGCTATATTCCAGAAAGCGATATAATTCTCACCGGCCGGAGTATTGGCAATAATAATGGACAGCACACTACAGGCAAAAAGTAGAATGCCCACCGAGCGGCTGTCTTTTACCATACGCTGTAATGGAGTAACAATGATCTTTCGCAGGAATGTTTTTGCCATACTTCAAATATATGGCCATCTGAATAACCTGCCGAATCGGGTGGGCGCATTTCAATTTTTCGCTCCATGTACAACTTTCCGGTCGGTGAGACACCGACCGGTAGCGGGTTCTACAGGTGGGTGTCACCACCCACCTGCGAAAATTTGAAATGCACCCATCGGGAGTACATTTACCTTCAGCAGGAAAAGTTGTCTTCTTTCTATTGTGCTTATATGTTATCTTGTAACACAGAGGCATACCTCGGCTTTTTTTATTATGGTGCTCTTCGCTCCTTCTCCTGTTTACCGGCATAATAGTAGTATTAAAGAATTACCTTACAGGAGGAACTGCCCTGAATTAACGGCGGTTCTATTGTGCTGAATATATAAAATATGAAAGGACTTCGCAACGGTATAAAAAAAACTACGGCTACACCAAAGGGTAAGGTGATTGCCGCCGTTATTTTTCTTCTTGTGGTTGTGGCTGCAACCCTGGCTATCGTATACTGGAATGCAATAAAGGAGCAGCTGATCCGCAACCAGGTAAGGTTAAAGGTGAGGGAAAAAACAGACCGCCTGTATCACATTCATTACAACAATATGGAATTAGATGAAGTAGGCGGGAATTTATCCGTATCCGGTCTTTCATTGCAGTATGACAGTGCAAGATATTTGAAGATGAAAGAAACCAGGAGCGCGCCTGCTGTGCTTTTTAAGATTGAAATACCCTCCATATCCGTTACGGGCATACAAACCCCCAGGGCTTTGCTCACCCGTGAAATAACAGGCAGCAAAATACAGATCAGTTACCCGGTTATTGAAATGTTGTATACACATGAAGGGAAGGACTCTGCCAGGGCCGTTCCACAGGAGGAGGTGTACAAACAAATACTGGGCGGACTGGAAAAAATTAAGATAGATACGTTGCTTATTATTGGCGCACAGATCATTACTAAAAATATACGAACCGGCAAACAGGAGCTTCAACTGATGGATACACGTGTGGAATTGCGTGATGTGATGGTAGACAGCGCTTCCGGCCGCGACCGTTCCCGCATATTTTTTTCGAAACAATTATCCGCTTCCTGTTCTACATTGCTTTGGTCATCTTCTGATCAGTTGTATACCTATAAAGTTGAAAACATTACGATGCATTCAGCTAACCGGCAAATTAATGTTGAACGTTTTCGCATTATACCTTCCCTGGGTGAAACGGATTTTGCCGCAAAAAAGAACATCCAGTCCGACCGGTTTGATACAGACATCAAACAACTTGCGTTTCACCAGATCAGCTTCCAGCAACTGGTGCAGGAGCAACTGATGGCCGACAGCATAGTGATGCAATCTGCCTCGTTCAAAATATACAGGGATATGACCATGCCCCCGGATACCCGCAGCAAAATAGGTACCTACCCGCATCAAAAAGTGGCCCTAATCCCTTTCCCTGTAGACATAAAAAAAATAATCCTTAAAAATACGGAGGTGGAGTATAAGGAGAAAGGACGGCTATTGCAAAAAACAGGGAAAGTTACTTTTGGAAATATCAATGCGGTGATCAGTAATGTTACCAATAATAAATCGTCGCCGGATAAAATAATAACAGCAGATATCCGGGCAATGTTCCTAAAGCGGTTCCCGGTTCAAACACACTGGACTTTTTATTTGTTTAATCCTAAAGGGAGGTTCGATATCAGGGGGCATTTGGGCGCGCTCAATGCCACAGCCATTAACGGAATAACCGAATCACTTGGGGGCGCCCGTATAAGAAAAGGTTATATCCGCGATCTTAGCTTTAACTTTAAAGGCGATGATTACGGAATGGATGGTACGGTAAAGCTGTTGTATGATGATTTACGCATAGCCCTTTTGAAAAAGGATAAGGAGACCAAAACCCTGGAAGAAAAAAAATTAGTAAGCTGGGGCGCCAATATGTTCATCAAAGACGCCAATCCCTCTAAAGGGGAAGCGCCGAGAGTTGCCCATGTGCATTTCGACAGGGAAATTAACCGTTCTATTTTTCATTTATCATGGAAAACGCTTTCGGAAGGCATAAAAGTAACTGCGCTCCCTTCTAAAAATAAAAAATGAAGGCAGTTGCCGGGGATTGGGAACATGGGTGAAGAGTTGGGACCGGGCGGGGTGTAACAGGAATTTAATATATTTATAACCTTGTGGTGAAATAAAAAAAGTGTATACTTGTTAAGCATTAGTAAACATTACAATACGCTTCTTACCATATTTCAAGTAGTATAAACGATGCAGGGTGCTATAGCCGATATCAATATTTTATTTAACCGGATTGCTGCTTCCGGCGATGAATCGGCTTTGTGGGCCCTGCATAAGGCATATTTTCACCGGCTCTATCGCTTTGTATATGCGCTTACCGGCGTAAAGGAACCGGCAGAAGAGATTGTGAATGATGTGTTTTTGGCCCTCTGGCAAAAAAGGCATTTATTGTATACTGTAGCTAAACCGGAGCTGTATTTGTTTGTTTGCGCCAGGAACAAGACGCTGAGGCAACTGAAAAAGCAAAAGGTATTCACGGAGCCGCTGAATGAGCTGCATGATTTTGATTGTATCCTTTACAGAACGCCTCATGATATTATGATCACCACAGAGCTGCACCGGCGTATTAATGAAGCTATCGGCGCATTGCCGCCCAGGTGTAAGCTTATCTTCAGCCTGGTAAAAGAAAATAACCTGAAATACCGGGAAGTGGCTGAATTGCTCGGGCTTTCCGAAAAAACAATTGAAAACCAAATGGGGATCGCCTTAAAAAAGCTGAGCCAGTCTATTCCGCTCTCTTTTTCTTCCTGAAAATATATTTATTTTTCTTTGGGGGTGAACGGCCGTCAATGGTCTCTTTCAGTATATAACAGCACCCGGATAATATGTCGGATTCGAGGATATGGGAATTACTGGCCCGAAAATATAATAACGAAATTTCAGCAAAAGAGCTTGCTGAGCTGGCCACGCTATTGCAGCAGCAGGGCGAGGCAATTCATTTAAATGAATTGCTGGCAGATCTGCAGGCTATACCCCTTCAAAGCATGAGTTCAGAAGCCGACGAAGTAAAAAGCCTTGATGCACTGCAGCTTTTGATAAAGATGGATAATACGGATGCCATATTCAAGAGCACCATGGAACTGTCGAAGCAGGCAAAGCGGAAAAAGGGATTTTATGCGCTGGGGATAACAACTGCCCTTGCTATCATGGTATCTGCCTGGTTTATTACAAATACTGATAAGCCGGCAGCATCTTTAAGTGTTCCCCTTAATGAAGTGGTAACAAGCGGTGGATCAAAAAGCACAGTTCATCTTCCCGATGGTTCGTCTGTTATACTTAATACAGGAAGCAAGCTTTCCTATAATAAGGATTTTGGCGTGGGTACGCGTGAGATATATTTAAGCGGGGAAGCTTTTTTTGATATAGCCAGGAACGAAAAAGTGCCTTTAACAGTGCACGCCGGCGATGTGGATATAAGCGTGAAAGGAACCATTTTTAATGTAAAAGCATATGCGGAAGATTCAACAGTGGAAGCGTCACTTATAAAAGGCGCTATTGAAGTGTTTTCAAAAAATGACAGGGAAAGAAAAATACTGCTTCGGCCTAACGAAAAAATTGTTATCGGAAAGGCTGCCAATGTAAAATCGTCTGAAAAAAATGTACCGCTTCCTTCACCAAAGGAAGATGTTTTTGTTTTGGGGAAGATCAAAACCAACCCTTCCGACAGCACCATCAGTGAAATTGCGTGGATACAAAACAAGCTGGCTTTTTATAAGGAACCTTTTTCGAGCTTAGCGCAGAAAATGGAAAGCTGGTACAATGTATCTGTACAATTTAATGATGAAAAGCTTGAAAAAATTACTTTTACCGGTTCCTTCGAAAAGGAAGATATCATAGAGGCCTTAGATGCATTACGGCAAATTACGCCTTTTGAATACCGGGTTGAAAACAGGAATGTAATCATCGGTAAGGCAGACAGGAATTAAGCGGGCTGTATTATGCTTTGGTTAAATACAGCCGGAAAACACCTGAAAATTTTGTATTGACAACAGGATCGGGCAGCTTGCATTGTTTTTATAATGACTAAATAATATTTATGATTATTAAACAAATAAGTATGTAAAATCAAAAAAGGGAGATGCGCCAACACCTCCCTGTTAAGCAAACGGGAACACTGACTATGTTCCCCTATTATTCAACTCAACAATTAAAGGTATGCATTTTTCCAAAACTAATTGGGACAGGCAAGGCTTGCTTTATTCCCTGAAATGGAAGTTCATTATGAAAGTTTCTTTCATTATTACTACATTATTAAGTTTACAAATTTCTCTTTTGGCCAACGCGCAAAAGGAAATTTCCCTCTCTGTAAAGAAAGAACCCTTAAGAAACGTGCTAACGCTTATTGAAAAACATTCAGGATACCGGTTTTTGTATACCGATGATCCGGTTTTTGAAAACAGCCGGGTTACCCTGAAAGTACAAAAAGCCGCTTTTGAGGAAGTGATGAGCCGGATACTGGCCGGCACCGGATTAGGTTACACGGTTAATAACAACGAGTTGGTAGTACTGAGCTTTACGCCTGCTGCCAGTTTGGCAATCATTACAGGAAGGGTAACGGATGAAGAAGGCAACCCGCTATCGGGCGTTACCGTGCAGGTAAAAGGCGCCAATACTTCCACTGTTACCAATGCGGATGGTGAATTTAGCATAGATGCGGGGAGCAATGCCATTCTTATTTTTTCGTCTGTTGGGTTTATAACGCAGGAAATTGCCGCCGGCAGTAACGCAGTAGCTAATGTTCGGCTCGAAACCGACAAAAAAGGTCTCTCGGAAGTGGTGGTAACGGCCCTGGGTATTTCCCGTGAAAAGAAATCGCTGGGGTATTCTACGCAAAAGGTTGACGGCGCCCAGCTTACTGAATCGCCTGCGTCTAATTTTGTAAATGGTATAGCCGGTAAAGTAGCCGGTGTTCAGATTTCAAGCTCAGGCGCGGTAGGCTCTTCTTCGAAGATGGTCATCAGGGGCGAATCGTCTTTAAGCATGCAAAATAATCAGCCCCTTTTTGTAATAGATGGCGTTCCTGTTGGTAACGACGGGGTGAGTAATACCAATGCCAATGCAGATTATGGTAACAGCTCTGCTGAAATCAACCCTGCCGATATTGAATCCATGAACGTACTGAAAGGGCCTGCCGCGGCGGCTTTATATGGCTCGCGTGCGGCAAATGGCGCTATTGTTATTACTACTAAAAAGGGAAGTGCCCGCAAAGGCATGGATGTAAACTTCAATACCTATTATTTTGCGCAGGAAGTGGCCTGGCTGCCTAAATTTCAAAACCAGTTTGGACAGGGACTGAACGGGATATATGAAGGATCCAACTTTGGCGCTTCATGGTCAATTTACCCGGATGGCGACAGAGATTCCTATGACGAAAGCTGGGGACCCCGCTTAGATAACAATACCCTGGAGAAGCAATTTGACTCTCCCACCAGCAATGGCTTTCGGGGTGGCGATGTGTCTATTAACAACCGGGGCGATGTAACTGCAACACCCTGGGTATCACATCCAAATAATATCAAAGACTTCTTTAACACAGGCAGCAAATTCTATAACAACCTGGCCTTATCGGGCGGTAACGATAAAGGCACTTACCGGCTTTCGCTTACATCGCTCACCGATAAAGGCGTAATACCCAACAATAATCTCGACCGATACCAGGTAAGCTTAAACAGCAGCTATAAGCTTACCAGCAAGCTTACCTCTTCCATTAATTTCAACTACATGAAGCAAAAAAGCGACAACCGCCCCGATAACGGGTATGGCCGCAATACCTTTATGTACATTTTTACATGGATGACAAGGCAGGTAGACATAAACAGCCTGCGCAATTACTGGCAGGCAGGTTATGAAGGTTTGCGGCAGTTCCAGTTCAATTACGGCGAAAATCACAACAACCCTTACTTCCTGATGTATGAAAATACCAAGGCGCAGGATAAAGACAGGCTGTATGGCAATATTGCCCTGGAATATGCTTTTACCGACAAACTGAAATTAAAAGTTCGTACGGCGGAAGATCTGTATTACGATTTCCGCCCCATGAAATGGGCGGTAAGCACTGTGGATAATCCATTGGGCGGCTACCAGGAAACACGTATAAAGTACGAAGAAAGGAATACAGACCTGCTGTTAACTTATAACGGTTCAGCCGCGGCGGATGACATAGGCTATACGGTATCTGCCGGCGCCAATCGCTTCGATTTAAACGGGAACAATATTACAGCAACAAATAACGGGCTGCTGGTACCGGGTATATATAACCTCGGCAATACTTCTCAGTTATTAACCGCAGGCAACAGCAGTTACAAAAAAAGGATCAATAGTGTGTATGGCATGGTCAATCTTAATTATAAGGGACTTGTATATTTGGACCTGACCGCGCGTAACGACTGGTCGAGCACCCTGCCATCCAATAATAATTCTTATTTCTATCCTTCCATTGGCTTAAACGGCAATTTGAAAGATATCCTTGGCCTGCCGGCTGCTATTAGCCAGGCGCAACTGCGCTTTAGCTGGGCGCAGATGGGCAACGATGCTCCCGTGTATTCTATTATAAATACTTATAACTACGGCTCCCCATGGGGAAATAACTATTCATTGATCGGCAACAGCACATTAATGAATGCTAATTTAAAGCCGGAGATATCCTCAACTTATGAAATTGGAGGAGCGCTCGGTTTCTTCAATAACCGCATAGGCGTTGATGTTACTTACTATGACATCCGCACTGTAAACCAGGTGCTTTACCTGCCTATGGTACAAAGTTCCGGGCAGGGATCACGTATAATTAACGCAGGTGAAATTAAGAATACCGGTGTTGAAGTAATGCTTTCCGCTACGCCGGTTAGCACGGCAGGAGGCTTTAAATGGAACTTTAATATCAACTGGTCGCACAACGTAGGAAAAGTTGTTTCGCTGGATCCTGAAGTAGATAAAATTGTACAGGCTGCCCCCGGTGAAGACGCCTCTATACAGGCGCGGGTAGGCGAAAAAATGGGTGCTATCTGGGGACCGGGTTACAGGAGAGTTCCTGACGGTCCGTTAAAAGGCCAGATCGTTATCGGCACTAACGGAAGAGCGATGGTGGCTCCGGAAGAAATGTACCTGGGGAACGTTAATCCCGACTGGATCGGTGGTTTTTACAACCAGGTTACCTATAAGAATTTCCATCTTAATTTTTTATTTGCCGGACAGGTTGGCGGTAAATTCATTTCCCGTTTTTACAATAAAGCGGCAGGCTCCGGCCAGTTAATAGAAAGCGCAAAGGGCCGCGGAGAAAGAGCGCCCGGCGCGGAATACGATGCCCCTTACTATGTACAGGGCGCAGCGCTGATGCCTGACGGCTCTTACCAGCCCAACTCAACCGGCGACGGAGGCAAATTAGATGCAGGTGTATACGGCACAGACATCAGGAGCATGATTAAAGGACAATTAGATCATATTTCGGAAGCACAATTGTTCAGCGCCACTTATTTTAAACTGCGTGAGCTGTCTGTTGGTTATAGTTTGCCGCATAAATTGATTGGCAACACTTTTATTAAGAACGCGAAGGTTTCCTTAACCGGCAGAAACCTGTTATTGTTCAGACCAGACAGTAATCACCATTTCGACCCTGAAGTTGCCATAGCCACCACAGGCAACGGGCTGATACCAGGTTTTGAGAACATGAGTGTTCCTTCTATGAGGGAAGTGGGCGTTAGCCTTAACCTGAATTTTTAAAAACTTCCAAATTCAAAAATCATGACAAAGTTTAAACCGATCATATTTTTAGCCGTTCTTTTCCTGTCGGCCTGCACGAAAGATTTTGAGGAAATCAATACCAATCCCAATTCGCCGGATAAGGTAGATAATCCCGGCGTGCTGTTTACCAATGCTATCCGAACTGCTGTTAACAGGAATTTTGAGCATTCTTTTAACCGCGGCTCTATAGCGGGCGACCTGCTTTTTAACGATTTTGCCGGCAATTATAACAATTGGGTAAGAGCCGATGCAAGTGGTTATTTTTTATGGAGTTATTATGATTATATCCGAGACTTAAATGAGGTTATTGTTTTATCTGAGGCAAACGGATCAAACAACTATAAAGGTGTGGCATTGGTATTACGGTCGTGGATGTTTCAGAATTTAACAGACATGTATGGCCCTATTCCCTTCAGGGAAGCGGGCAATGCTAAGTTAGAAGGAATTAACAGCCCCAAATACGAACAGCAGCAGGCGGTATATGCCGGGCTGCTGGCCGACCTGGATGAAGCCAGTTCCTTACTGGGTTCAACCAGCGAAAATGTAGTGGGGGATATTTTATTTGACAGTGATATCAGCCGCTGGAAGAAGTTCTCTACAGGACTGATGATCCGTTTACTGATGCGGCAGTCTAAAAAGGTGGATCCTTCTGCCGCACTGACCAATATCCTGAACAACCCTTCCAAATATCCTTTATTTACATCCAATGCCGACCAGGCGGCGCTGCAATATATAGCCGACCGCAGTAATCCTATGCCGCTCTTTACAAAAAGCAACAGCGATTACGCTACAAGTACCCGTGTTTCCAAGAATCTTGTTGATTATCTGAAATCACTTAATGATCCAAGGTTGCCTGTTTACGCGCTTCCTGCACAGTCGAGTGTTGCAGATGCGGATCCTGACCCTGCTGACTTTGAGTATACAGGAGCCGTAAATGGCAATGGACCGCTTTCTGATCCTAAAGATTATTCGGCCCCCGGTATGCTTTGGGCGCCGGAACAATACAATCCCACACTGGCTTCCATGAATGCCGCGCAAGGGGTTATCCTAAGCTATTCGGAAGTACAGTTTAACCTGGCTGAAGCTGCCGAAAAAGGATATATAGCCGGTGGTTCCGATGTTGCTGAAGATTATTATCTGAATGGTATTAAAGATCAGTTTGCCTATTTTGCCGAAAGAATAGGTACAAGGTACGCCGCTTCCTACCTGAAGCTGAAGGGAGAAGATGTTATTCCTGATAACAGCTATTATGCACAGCCTGAAGTGGCGTACGGCGGTACGGCAGCGGAGAAGTTAGAAAAGATAGCGATGCAAAAATGGTTGTCGCTTTATATGGTAGGGTACGAAGCATGGTTCGAATGGAGAAGGAATGGTTTCCCTGAAATTGTTGTTGGCACGCAGGGACCAGGTTATATTGCCAGAAGAGCCCTGTATCCTGCCGATGAAACACGAATTAACATAGATAATTATAACCAGGCGGTACAGTGGTTAGGTACAGATGAACTGAAAACGCGTGTGTGGTGGGATGAATAAAAAACAGAAAACAACAGCATAGAGCTTACCTTATTGACCCTGACTCCACTAACCTGTTGGCACTATCAATGATAGCGGAACGTAAAAGCGTTCCGCTTTTTTTAGCCCTTTTTTAGCCGGATGCAAAGCAGTATAAAAGAAAGCATATCAATATTGTATAAATAGTAATGATTAGTTTTTGCGAACCAAAGCGCCGGGTTGAACGGCGCTTTGGTTTTAATAACCTGTAATTTTAACGGTTGGTTATTTTATACCGCACAGATATAAGTATTCCTGCAGGGTAATTTTTCCATTCATGAGATAAACGTATAATATATCCAGGTCTACTTTCTTTTTTTCCAAAGTGCTCACCATCTCTTTGTCAAAATACAAGTCTTTGATCATTGTTTCCATGTTGTAATTGTTTTAACATGAAGTACGTTGCTGACACGTACCGGAATAGGTGTTTACATTTTCAGCAAAATGTAATATTCACATGGGAGGCAAATCGTAGCGGTTAATTGAATATCGTGGGCAAGTGAATATCGTGGGCAAGAATCGTGAGTTATAAAGCAAAGGCCATTGCAATATGGCTCGTTGAAATTTATTGTGTATGCTAAACGCAAAGGTATCCGGTTTTATTGCTAAAACAGCGCAGGGTACGTTAAAAGCTAAATAAATTTTTATGATTATTCTCTATATATTTTGTTTTAAATATATTATGGATATGTTTATATTATATTTGAATTTCTTAAATGCCTTACGCTACCCAAAACCAATAGAAATTGCGCTGAGCAATAGGTTATCATTACTACAACCGGGAGTATTTCAAACGGATAAACAAACTTGTTTACCGCCAGAACGGAATCAGAAAGTACAAACTGGCCGGCTCCTGAAAAGAATAAAGTAGCTGTTTTTGTATCTGTTTTCCCAAACAGGTTAAGCGTAAGCATCCAAAAAAAGCAGATTACCGTGGCGTAAATAACTACGGGAATTTTTAGTGTATCCAGATAGGGCAATAGCAGGGCCGAAAATAATAGCCAGTATGCCATAACAGGTATGCCCAATAAGGGCTGAAACTGTAAAGCGCCTTTTACGCCGGCGCCGATCCGGAACAGGTAGATGATATAAAAAATATGCGCTGACAGGAAGGCCAATAAGCCAGCGATGAAAAATCCGTTGAATAGTAAAAGCACATCTCCGCACCAGGAAAATAACAATGCGGATAATAATATTTTTGAAAAGGATGACCTGATCCCTGTTTCTGCAGCATAGAGCAGCATCAGTACGATCATTAATAACGGCTTGCTGAAAAGCCTTCCCTGTTCATATCCATTGAAAGTGAAAAGAATATCGGTTATTGCAACCAGCCCGTATATACAGCCTAATGCAAATGATATCCGCTTCATGCATTTATTTTAATTCGATCCGGGCTTTCCTGCCAAAGAAACGGGTAATGGAATCCCTGCTACGGCCGGTATCCGATAACGGCCCGGTAATTAGCGTGTATAGCTTAAAAGAAACAGAGTCTTCCGTGCTGAGCTTTACATCGTAGCCCATTTTCAGCAGTTCCTCGTGCCTGCTTAAAGCCCGCATACGCCGGGAGGTTTCAATGATTACTTTATAGGAAGTATTGCCATTATTGGCGGGGAGGGAAATAACCGTGCTGTCTGCTCCCGTTGCCGCAAAATCCTGTGCTGCAGGTGGTGAAGGAAGTACAGGCTGAATGTTTTCCAATGTATTACCCTGCCTGGTTTTACCCGCCTGCCATTGTTGAAAAAAATAATACACAATCCATCCTATTATTGCCAGTCCCAGCACCATGGCAAATAATACCAGTAATTTGCGAAGTGTATTTTCGGATGTTTTGCCTGGTTGGGGATAGCCATTGCCGAATGACATATCATCAGAACGCTCTTCTCTTTTTGCAGCACGCTTTTTTGAATTGTACTCTTCCGGAACAGTAGCCACTATCACTTCATTTCCCTGGATAAAATCATAGTCATTGCTGTCGTTTAAAATTAAGGTACCCAGTCCTTCAATATAAAACTGCTTACTTACATTTAATAGTTGCTTGCCGATATTTAAAAAATCTTCCAGGTCCGATGAAGCCAGTGGTCGTATCTTTCCGGTGTGCTGCGCAATAAAATCAATAAGTCCCCCGTCTTCCGGGGTTTTTTTATCGGGAGAAAATTGTATTGTATTTCCGGGAAGCCGGATCTTCCCTTTTTCATTTTCAAATGGATTTTCATAAAAATTATCCAATACAAATTCACCAATGCCCTGTAACTGCATTTTTTTATTTTGGAGCAGGTATTGTCCAAGTAAATGTGCTATCTTCAAAATCCTGGCTGTTTTTAGTAAAGAATGATACCCGGAATCAGAGGCACAAGTTACAAAAATATCAAAAGGAACTGGGCACAAGTTTTAGTCCCTTTTAGCTCTATGCCGGGAAGCTGGAAATGTAATACCGCTCTTTTCCCGGGCAGACTTATATTTGTAAATCCAACCATTTATTATTATGCTAAGTGAGGAAGAAAAGGCGTTTATTGTATATTGGGAGCAAAACAGGGCCCGGCAAAAAAGAGTATTCTACCAGTTACTTGTTGGTCTTCCGTTAGGGCTGCTGCTTGCGTTGCCCATACTTATCAATTATCTGTCGGGATGGGATAAAAGAGCCACTATGGTAGGTAATACACAGTCTAACCCCCTCGTATTAATTATAGCGGTATTGGCTATAGCAGTTTTTTTTTCCATATTTAACAGACGCCATAAATGGGAAATGAACGAGCAGCGCTATCTTGAATTAAAGCAGGAGGAGGAAACAGATGTTAAAACAAAGTAAGGATGCAACGTTTTGATAAGTGATTATATCATTGGGTATAAAGAAAAAAATATATGAGAAAGATCGCCTTTTATGGTTTTGTAGTGTTTGCAGTTTTATTATTTGCGTCATGTTTGAAGAAAGATTCGGGTTGTCCTTACAATGAGCTGACTGTTAAGGCGCCGGATAGCGAAGTACAACAGGTTGAACAGTACCTTGCTGGCAAGGGAATAACCGCTCTTAAAGATTCATCGGGTGTATATTATGTTGTTGAAGCTGCCGGCGCCGGCAAAGTGCCTGAAGTATGTTCCATAATCAGCGTAAATTATACCGGCACGTTAACCAACGACCAGGTTTTTGATAAAAGCAATGGAACGCCGGTAACATTCCGGCTTGGTGAACTGATTCCCGGCTGGCAAAAAGGACTGAAGTATATTCAATCCGGAGGTAAGATCAGGCTCTTTATTCCTCCCAGTTTGGGCTATGGCGATAAAGATGCCAAAGATGCAAACGGCAATGTGATAATACCCGCAAATTCCATTATTGTATTTTCCTTGGAACTTACCGGAGTGCAGTAGGTAAACAAACACTTTACGAAAAAGGCTTTGAGGTGTTCATATACTTCAAAGCCTTTACCTTTATATAAACGTATACCATTGCCTCACGAAGCCATTTCTGTATTTGATATGTTTAAAATAGGGGTTGGTCCGTCCAGTTCCCATACGCTGGGTCCGTGGCGGGCCGCGCAACTGTTTACCGCTAAGCTGTCCGGGCAGCGGCTGTTAGATAAGGTGGCATCATTACAGGTATTATTATATGGGTCTTTGGCTAAAACGGGCAAAGGGCATGGTACGGATATTGCCGTTCAACTGGGGTTGTGTGGTGAGGATCCCGAAACCTTTGCAGTGGAAAATATCAATGCGTATATCAGTGATATCGCTATTCATAACCGCCTACTGTTACAGGGAAAGCAAAATGTTGTGTTCCATCCTTATGAGGATATTGTTTTCCTGGTCAGGGAATCGCTTCCCTTTCATCCTAATGCCCTCACATTTTTAGCAACGCTTGAAAACGGGAACAAAATGGCAGAAACCTATTACTCTGTTGGCGGGGGCTTTGTGCAACAGGAAGGAAAAGAAACGGGAAAAACCGATATGGTGCAATTGCCTTTTCCCATCAATACCGCTTCTGATCTGTTGCATTGGTGTATGAAGGGGTTAAGCATATACGAGGTGGTGATGGAAAATGAAAACGCCTGGCGGCCGGAAGACGATACAAGAAAAGGAATTTTGCAGATATACCAGGTAATGCAGGACTGTGTATATAAAGGTTGTCATGCAGGAGGCATGCTGCCCGGCGGACTAAATGTAAAACGTCGTGCCGCCGCGTTGAATAAAAAATTATTGGAGGGGAGAGCCTACAGGGATTACACCGCATGGATAAAGTGTATACAGGAAGGAGGAAGCGGTTTTAGCTACATCATAGACTGGGTAAGCTGCTTCGCGCTTGCCGTTAATGAGCAAAACGCCTCATTCGGACGGGTGGTAACTGCGCCTACTAACGGTGCTGCGGGTGTTGTTCCGGCTGTATTGCTCTACTATGTTATTTTCTGCGGGGGCGATACGGAAGAAAATGTTATCCGGTTTATTTTAACCGCCTCGGAAATAGGGAGCATTTTTAAAAAAGGAGCAACCATCTCCGCGGCAATGGGTGGCTGCCAGGCCGAGATCGGCGTTTCATCGGCTATGGCTGCGGGGGCGTTAACAGAAGCAATGGGCGGCACACAAAAGCAGGCTTTGATGGCTGCTGAAATAGCTATGGAACATCACCTGGGCTTAACCTGCGACCCTATTGCCGGGCTGGTGCAGGTGCCTTGTATAGAAAGAAATACCATGGGCGCCATAAAAGCCATCACCGCATCGCAACTGGCTTTGCAAAGTACCCCCGATTTTGCAAAAGTTTCTTTGGATGCCGTGGTAAAAACCATGTGGGATACGGCGGTTGATATGAACCACAAATACAAGGAAACCGCCGAAGGCGGACTGGCGGTTAATATACCTTTGGGTTTGAAGGAATGCTGATGGGCCAACCTGTAAGGTCTGCCGGGCTGCTTTGCTAGTTCAGCAGACCTTGCAGGTTTGAAGTCTGCCGGGCTGCTTTGCTGGTGCAGCAGACCTTGCAGGTTTGGGGTCTGCCGGGCTGCTTTGCTGGTGCAGCAGACCTTGCAGGTTTGAAGTCTGCCGGGCTGCTTTGCTGGTTGAGAAGACCTTGCAGGTTTATCACGGCAGAAAAAACCGTTCAAATTCACTATCAATCTGGAAATGGTTCAATCCGGTAGCTTTTAGGCGCTGTGCATCTTTTTCCGCTTCAGCCGCCGGGTTAGCAAACCGCCGGTAACGCCAGGCATTTACTACGCCTACCGGGAGTATGTTATTACGCCTGGCCCATTCCACATCATCACGGGAGAGCTCGTTGCCAAACAGGTAATAATGGGAAGGGCTGTAGCCTGGCTTCAGCATATTTTCCTCTAATTGTTTCCTGGTGCAGCTTAATTTTATTTTACCGGTAAAGAAATCCGTTGATTCGCTGGTGCCGATCATCAATGCCGCTTTATCCAGCTTGTATTTTTTAAGCAAAGCAACTACTTTGGAAAACAAAAGCGTGTCGTTACCACTGATCTTATTGTCAATCATTACGTCAATCTTCCCGCTGCAATATTGTAATGCTTCTTCGAATTGCAGTACTTTGCTGCCTCCTGTATTGCTTTTTAATTTACTGATCTCTTTCCATGTTATATCCGATACCGGCTTATCCAATCCGAAGTATCGTTTAAAATTCATATCATGATGAATGATCAGTACGCTGTCTTTCGTGAGCCGCAGGTCAACTTCCACCATTTTATAGCCGCGTTCAATAGCGGCTTTAAGCGCAGGCAGGCTGTTTTCAGCACGATTGCTGTCTACCACGCCGCCGCGATGAGCTATTAAATAATAGTTATTATCTGATGATTGAGAAAAAGACGGCAGCCCTGTTCCGATGAAAGCAAGCAGCAATGCAATATAGCAGATAAATGATTTTTTCAAAACATGCAAGATTTGAGATAAAGTTAAATGGTTTGTTATTACAAGAAATATTTTTACATACATTTACTGCAAATACAACCTCATCATCAACGAAACACCCTCCATTTGATCTCTGAATGGTTAACGCCAGCCTAAAATTGTGTTTCTGTATGCGCGTCTCCCTTACTTTACTCTGCATGCTGTTATACTTTACAGCCTGTAAGCAACATACCCTGGATGATCATCTTCTTGAGCTGATGCCGGTTGAAATAACGGGTATAGATTTTCGCAATGAGATACAGGAAGATGAGCAATTCAATATTCTTACGTTCGAATATTTTTATAACGGTGCGGGGGTAGGTGTTGGTGACTTTAATAAAGACGGGCTACAGGATATTTTCTTTACCTCTAACATGGGCAGGAGCAGGCTGTATATGAACGAAGGTGCATTCCGGTTTAAAGATATTACTGAAGCTTCGGGCATTAACACAGCCGGCAAATGGGCCTCAGGTGTATCGGTGGTGGATATTAACCAGGATGGTTTACCGGATATATATGTTTGCTTTGGCGGTCCCCACGAAGCAGCTCAAAGGGCTAATGAGCTGTATATTAATAACGGGGATAATACTTTTACAGATAAAGCCTCCGCATATGGACTGGCAGATACGGGGCATAGTGTGCAGTCTGTTTTTTTTGATTACGACCGCGATGGGGATCTGGATATGTACCTGCTCACCAATATTACGGATGAAATGGGCCCTAATGTGATCCGTAAGAAAAGAATACATGGCGAAATGCCGAATACAGACAGGCTATACCGTAATAATGGCAACGGAACCTTTACCAATCTGTCTCAGCAGGCCGGCATTACCATAGAAGGATATGGACTGGGTGTTTCTGCATGTGATATTAATGAAGATGGTTGGCCGGATATTTATGTATCCAATGATTATTTATCCGACGATCTTTTGTATATCAATAACCGCGACGGCACATTTACCGACAGGGCCGCTGTTGTATTTAAGCATACCAGCTATTCGGCAATGGGAAATGACATAGCCGATTATAATAACGACGGCAAACCGGATATTTATACAGTGGATATGCTGCCACCGGATAATTATCGTAAAAAAATGATGATCGGCGCTACGCCTCATGACAGGCACCGGTCGGAAATTCAATATGGTTATGCGCCGCAGTTCATGCGCAATACGCTGCAACTGAACCGCGGGACAGGTAAAGACAGCCTCCCTTCTTTTAGCGAAACAGGTCAACTGGCGGGAGTAGACGCAACAGACTGGAGCTGGAGCGCTTTATGGGCCGATCTGGATAATGACGGCTGGCGCGACCTGGTCGTTACCAATGGCTATCCGCGGGATATTACCAACCGTGACTTTATTAATTATAACGCGCAATCCTTGATGAAAGGACATATTAACGATAGCGTGAGTAAACGAACAATGAAGGCGCTTAAGGCGCTTGACGGCGCTTTCCTGCATAACTTTGTTTTTCAGAACAGGGGCGACCTTACCTTCGAAGATCAGTCGGTTAACTGGGGTTTTACCCATAAAGCCTATTCAACGGGAGCGGCATACGCCGATCTGGACAATGACGGCGACCTGGATGTTATTATCAGCAACACCTGGTCACCTGCATCCATATACCGGAACAATACCGACCGGAAAGCACAAAATCACTATCTTAAAATTGAGCTATCCGGCCCGCCGGGCAATATGCAGGGATTCGGAACAAAAATACAATTGTTTGCCGGCAGCCTCAGTTCATATCATGAACATTTCCCGGTAAGGGGCTTTCAGTCAACGGTAGACGAAACCATTCATTTTGGATTGGGTAAGCAAACCAGGATAGACTCATTGAAAGTAGTATGGCCCGACAGTAAAGCACAAACGCTGTATGCTGTTCAGGCAGACCAGGTATTGCAACTGGACTATGCCGGCAGCAACCTTCCCTCACCGGTTGCTGTACATTCGGATACCACGGTAATATTTCAACCGGCTAACGCTGCTTATAATATTCATTACCGGCATCACGAAACATCTTATACGGATTTTAATATTCAGCCGCTTCTTCCGCATAAATTTTCCCAAAGCGGGCCCGGTATAGCCGTTGGCGACATCAATGGCGATGGAAGAGATGATTTTTTTGTGGGAGGCGCGTATAATCAGTCAGGGCAGCTTTTCTTTCAGCAGGCTAACGGAAGTTTTATTACGAAGCCATTGGTAGCTGAAAAGAAATATGAAGAAGATATGGGGGTGCTCTTTTTTGATGCAGACAATGACGGCGACCTGGATTTGTATATCGTGAGTGGAGGAAATGAATTTTCCGCCGGCTCTCCCTATTACCAGGACAGGTTATATATAAATGATGGCAGAGGGCTTTTCGCCCTGAAACGGGACGCCCTGCCCGAAATGCGTACAAGCGGCTCATGTGTAATTGCCGCTGATTTTGATAAAGATGGCGACCTTGATCTTTTTGTTGGAGGCCGGCTCACACCACAGCATTATCCCGCAGCCGGTATCAGCCAGTTGCTTGAAAACAGGAACGGGGTTTTTGTTGATGTAACCGATGAGAAGGCGCCGGGGTTAAGGAATATTGGTATGGTAACTGCTGCATTGTGGACCGATGTGGATAATGACAGCCATATGGACCTGGTTATTGTAGGAGAATGGATGCCTGTAACCCTGTTCATTAATAATAACGGAGCTTTCTCAAATGCCACGGAGCAGGCGGGGTTATTGCATACTGTTGGCTGGTGGAACAGCATACAGGCAGCCGATTTTGACCAGGATGGCAAAACAGATTATATACTTGGAAATCTGGGGTTGAACAGCCGGTTCAGAACTTCTGAAAAAGATCCTTTGAAAATGTATGCATACGATTATGCTAAGCCCGGCGCTATGGACGCCATCATCTCTTACAGCCAGGATGGCATCAGCTATCCTATCCATCCCCGCGATGATGTGATGCAACGTATGCCTTTCCTAAAAAAGCAATTCCCCCTGTATAAGGATTACGCTAATGCGAAGATGGAAGACCTGTTTCCGCCGGAAGTGCTTTCAAAAGCAATATCCATAACGGCCAACACTTTTCAAACCGCTTATTTGCATAACAACGGCAAACAGCCCTGGAAGCTAAAGCCGCTTGGCATGGAAGCACAGTTTGCGCCGGTGTTTGGCATGCTTGCCGGCGATTATGACGCTGATGGTTTTGCCGATATATTGCTTACAGGTAACTGGTACGCAACGGAGGTTATTTCAGGGCAGTATGATGCATTTAAGGGACTGTTTTTAAAAGGCGACGGACAAGGCGGGTTTTCAGTAAAGGAAAATGGATTCCGCATGGAAGGAGATGCAAAAGGATTAGCTGAGATCAGAACAAAGAAAAATACATTGTTGCTGTTGGCAGCAATGAATAATGACAGTCTTGTTGCGCTGGAAAATAAATCACGCAGGGGGCCACAGTCTTTTGTTGTTATCCGGCCCAATGATGCTTATGCCATTATTAGGCTGGATAATGGGAAACAGATCAGGCAGGAGTTCTATTATGGCTCGGGCTATTTTTCGCAACCGGGCAGGTACCTGCGCATACCCGTTGGTGCCGTATCTGCCACAGTGTATAATTTTAAAGGAGAGCAGCGCGAATTGGAGGATCTGCATACGCCTTCGAAGTGACAGGCAGGGCTATAACGGGCTTATCTTGCCGTTGTACTGTCCGTTTTCGAAAAATACCTTATCTCATATTTTTCCTGATTCTTACCCGGAAACAGTGGTGATTTGTTTTTACGCAGTACCATACGGTTTTTATCAATGTGCAGTATGATGTATTCGGATACGGGATTACCGTTCATGTCATTAAAGAAGAGCGTTGAATCATTACTATAGTATTGAAATAAAAGTTGTTCTCCCATGCCTTCATGAGATACGATGCTATCCGTTCTGTAACGGAATATTTCAACAGGATGCGGGTGTTTGTTCATGAAATCAAAGCCATTGTAATAATCGTATATGGAATCTACCCGCCACGCGCCAATGATTTTTTGCTGAACCGGGGCAGATGAACAGGCATATAAACCAAAGATTACAGCAGCCGGCAGAAAATTAAAAAAAGTTTTTTTCATTATTCATGAAAGCTTGGATACACAAACATACAACCAGCCTGGTTTAAAAGCATCCCCGGGATTTCAGGAATCAACACCGGGGATGCTTTACCAATTATTTAAACCTCAATCAAAATCAGGATTCTGAACAAGCGTTCCATTGCTCAGGTCAATTTGTCTTTGTGGTAAAGGGAAAAGATAATTTTTAGGAACAACGAAAGTTCTGCCCGGCTTCCATGGGCCCCTGTCAATGGCATAATGTGCCGGCAGGTTAATAATGCCAGCCCTGTTCCAGCGCATTAAATCCAGGTGGCGTTCATTTTCACCGGCAAGCTCAACACGTCTTTCATGCATCAGTTCCGTCATGGTTGCGTTTTCCACATCGGGCAAATCATTCCTGTCTCTCACCGCGTTAATTTCAGCATCTCCGTTTTGCGATGATCTTATTTTTGCTTCTGCAACCAGCAGGTATACATCGGCGGCACGCAATAAAGGGATATTCATGTTATTGTCTAAACCGCCATCGGGTCTCCATGATACATATTTCCTGAAGAAATAGCCGGTGTTGGTAAGTCCGGCGTATACTTCGGTAGGCCCGCTTGAACCACCGATGTCAATAATGTCTCCGATTTTAGCCATAGTATAGGTAAGGCGCGGGTCATCGGTTTCAAATTCATCTTCCAGGTCTTTGATCGGTTCATTAAAGCCCCATCCGCCCCATGGACGCGGAGCAGAATAAATGGAAGTAACATTCTCTGTCCATCCTTCTGTACATTGTATAGAAAACAACATTTCGGGGTTGTTCTTTGTGGCGGGCGTAAAGTTATCTCCGAAGCTTGGCGCTAATGCATAAGGGCCGGTAATAACTTTATTGCCATATTCAATGGCTTTCTCCCAGTTTTCGCGGTATACATAAAACTTGGCAAGATAGCCCCAGGCAGCCCCCTTGGTGGCCCTGCCTGTATTAGCTGCGTCATTTTGCAATAGCAGCAGGTCTGCGGCTTTCACAAAGTCTTCTTCAATCCGCTGATGCATGGAATCAAGAGAAGCTTTTGGCTTATTGAAATCATTATTGATAACATCCGCTTCGGTAATAACAGGCACCTGCCCGTATATTTTATAAAACTGCCAGTAAATCAAACCTCTTATAAAATAGGCTTCCCCTAAAATGCGGTTCTTCAGCGTTTGATCCATATCAATTCCGGGAACATTGATAAGCACCGCATTCGCTCTCGATATCACTTCATATTTTCTTGACCAGCTGTCGTTTAATTGTACATTACTGGGTTCGTAGGTAAACTCCTCAATGGCCTGGTCTTCGGGGTGATCGCCCGCTCTCCATTGGTCATCGGAGCAAATGTCCCAGGTTTGTTCCGTATGTGCAAACAGGTATTCATCACCCAGAAAAGAATACAGCGCGTTGGATGCGGCGATGGCATCATCGGCATTGCGCCAGAAATCTGCCGAGGTAGATTGCCCGTATGGCGGGGAATTCAGAAAGCCTTTTTTGCAGCTATTGAATGAAATGATGAGTAATGCAAATAAGCCCGTGATAATAATTTTATTTTTCATTGTACTGCGTTTAATCTTTTAAAATGTAACGTTTACACCAAATGTCCAACTGCGCGATTGCGGGTACTGGGCAATATCTACATTGATTTGCTTATTACCGTCCGAGTAACCTAATTCCGGGTCAAGACCGGAGTATTTGGTGAAAGTGAAAACATTCTGTCCTGTAACATACACTCTCAGTTTGCTTATGCCTGCCCTTTCCGTAAGATTGAGCGGAAGCGTATAACCCAGTACGATATTTTTTAAACGAAGAAAGTCTCCTTTTTCAATAAACATATCGGATGTGCGGTAGTTGCGGTTATCTCTCCGGGTAGTCATTCTTGGTATGGTATTGCTGGTATTGGGTCCTGTCCAGCGATCAGCCACTTCAGCATACATATTAAAAGAATAGGTGGGGTCCAGTCCCTGCATCCTGTCGGCATTAAAAATGCTCAGTCCTGCATTACCTAAAAGAAAAAGCGAGAGGTCTATACCCTTGTATTCAAAATCGGCATTGAAGCCATACACTACTTTGGGATGAGGGCTTCCTAATATGGTACGGTCTTGTTCATTAATCATGCCATCGTTATTCAGGTCAAGGAAACGTACGTCTCCGGGTGCAATTAACCCTGCCGTTTTGCGGGAATCGTTTGTAATGTTCGCGTCTTTGTCAATATCATCCTGCGTCTGGTATAAGCCATCTGTTTTCCAGCCATAAAATACAGCGATCGGTGAACCCTCATACGTTCTTGAAATTTCTTCTAAAGGGCGACCGTACAGCACCGATCCTATATAATTGCCGTCATACAGTTTGACCACCTTGTTTTTGATGAATGAAGCGTTACCGCTGAAGCTGTAATTAAAATTCCCCGCGCTGTTGCGGTAAGTAAGGTCAATTTCAAGTCCCTGGTTGCGGAGTATACCCACGTTCTGATCCGGGATGCCTAACGTACCCACCGTTCCGATGGTAGGCGGAGACAGGAGCATGTCTCTTGTTGTTTTAATGAAATAGTTGAAGTTGGCCTGCAGGGTACGTTTCAGCATTTCAATACTCAATCCTATATTGGTCATCTCTGCTGTTTCCCATGATATATTATAGTTGGGCAGGCGCGATTGCGTAGCGCCCACAACCGTATTGTCATCGAAAGAATATCTTCCGCCGCCGCTGATCAATGCGAGGTATTGCAGTCCGCCTATATTCTGATTACCCAATTGTCCCCATCCGCCGGTTAGCTTTAGCTCATCAATAAAGCCAACGTTGTCAAAAAATTTTTCTTCCGAAATTCTCCATCCGGCAGAAAATGCCGGGAAGTAGCCCCATTTATTTCCTTCGGCGAATTTAGAAGAACCGTCTGCCCGGAAAGTGGCGGTAAGCAAATATTTCCTGTCAAAATCGTAATTCACTCTTCCAAACCACGAGGATAAGGCATCATAGCTGCGGTTGCCGCCGATGTTGCCGAGCGTTTGCCCAACATCTAAGAACCGTTGATTCATTGCTTCGTTAATAAAATCTCTTTTTGCTGCGCTGAACCAATCGCCGTTAAATGTTTGAGCAGTATATCCTCCTACAAAATCTACACGGTGCAGGTCTGCGAATGTTTTATTGTAGGAAAGAAAATATTCTCCTAATAACGAATAGGACTCACTGAAATTCCTGCCCAAAGAATTATTGTTGGTGGTGCGGGTTTGATCAGTAACAATAGTGCTGAAATTCCTGCCGGTGTAATGATTGGCATCTAACCCGAAATTCGCTTTTAATTTCAATCCTTTAATAATTTCCAGTTCGGCATTTAAATTTCCCAGTATGCGGTTATTAATATTAGACGCATCCGTATTATTGGCAGTGAAAACCGGGTTGTTGATATCTCCGTATTCATTTGATGCTTTTGATGTGCCCCAGGTGCCATCGGCATTTTTAACCGGTATAAAAGGCATGAAACGGATAGCGCTCCATATAATACCATCCTGCGCTGATAAAGTATTGAGACTATTGTCTTTTGAATTGGTTAACTGGATGCTTTCGCCAATTTTCAGGCGTTTGCCTACTTTATGATCAGAGTTTACCCGTAAGCTTACCCTGCGGAAAAAAGAATTGGTGATCAGCCCTTTTTCATCGTAATAGCCGCCGGATATCATGTAAGATGATTTTGCGCCGCCGCCCGAAATAGCAATGTCGGCGTTATTTACTTTACCCGTGCCGAATAACTCCTTCTGCCAGTTGGTGCGTTGCACTGCATTGTCGGCATTGTTCCACACTTCGTTAACCGGTAAGCCATCGTTGGTATAACGTTCGCGTTTTAATTCAACCAGCGTAGCCGCATCCAGCATATCCAATGTTTTTAGCGCATTGGAAAAGCCGGTATAGGCATTGAGTGATATGGTGGAGGGTTGTTCAAAGCCTCCGCGTTTGGTAGTAACAATTACCACGCCGTTAGCTGCACGGGTACCATAAATAGCGGAAGCTGAGGCATCCTTTAATATTTCAATAGACTCTATGTCGTTGGGGTTAACCGAATTAAGACCTCCGGCAGGCACGCCATCTATAATAACCAATGGATCGGCATTGTTAATAGTGCCGGTACCCCTGATGCGGATAGAGCCCGCATTACCCGGACTGCCGCCGCTTCTTACCACGTTTACGCCCGCAGTTCTGCCCTGCAGGGCTTGTGTAACACCTGATACCGGGAGGTTCTGTACTTCAGTGCCTTTTACAGAGGCCACAGCACCGGTAACATCTTTCTTCTGCTGTGTGCCATAGCCTACCACCACCACTTCCGATAAGGAGGCAGCAGCGCTTAAAAGTGTAACATCAACCTGCGTTCTGCCGGTTACGTCAATTTCTTTTGTAGTATAGCCTGTGAAAGAAAATACCAAAACCGATTCATTGGCGGCTAAGCCAATACTATAACTGCCATTGGCATCTGAAACCGCTCCCTTGGAGGTTCCTTTTACCATAATATTTACAGATGGCAGCGCTTCACCGGAAGATTCATCCGTTACCCTGCCTGTAACAACCGTTTGCGCCATGGCAAAAGCGGAGAAAAAGATGCCGGAAATAAGCAGAAAGAGCGTTTTTGGAAACAGAAATCGTTTCATAATTGTTTGGAGTTAAGTAATGAATGACAGCAAAAACAAATGTCTTTTATAAATGCATCCTGGCATATTAAGTTTGTATGAAGCTTAATAGCACGGAAGCTATTATATCCGCTTGCGGAAAGGTTACAATAATGAAGAAGGCTAAAAAACTGCTGTAGCAAGAACAACCGGATAAACGGGTCGGGTATGGTGTTGTAACCGGAATAAGATTACATTCACAGGCATCAGCCATTTTCTCTTTTCCTGACTATTGCCGTTCGCACAACTGGTAATATTTCATCTCCGTGTATTCCCGTATAATAAAATAATAAATATACTGCCGGAGCCGGTTGCCTTGTAAAATTAATATAAATAGTTAACTACTTGTTAACCGGGGTAAACTTACTCAATATTCAATAGATAAAACGTGATAAAGGGATTGCAAACGTTTGCAATTTTTTTATTGCGGATATCCCGGATTTTGAGGTTTAAGGTTCGGATTATTAAGCATCTCCTGTACACCCAGCGGGAACAGCAGGTGTTTTTCCTGTAAAGCCTCGTTGGAGCTTTTACTGATATGTCCCACAAAGTTATCGAAGCCGTTGGTGGTTTCGTTGTATACTTTTCTGAGGCGCACCATATCAAACCAGGTAATACCCTCGTAGCACAACTCGTGCCAGCGTTCTCTCCAAAACGGGCTTCATGCCATGATATCTTCTATGCCGGAAGCGGTTTATGCATAATCCTGTTCGACAGCGTACCAATTTCATCAATGCTGATATTTACGATATCATTTTCAAGAAGCGTAAAATCGTTATCCGGCACTAAGCAGGTACCCGTCATTAAAAAACAACCATGCGGGAAGTCGGTTTCCCTGAATAAAAATGCTGCCAGTTCGGCAAGCGAGCGCTTCATCATGCTAATGGTGATGGCGCCATCAAATATGGGTTGGTTATTGCGAAGAATGCTCATACTGATGGTTGTGCCCGGATCAACGGGCTGCTCGGGGATATACAGGCAGGGGCCAAGCGCGGCGCTTCTTTCATAGGTTTTGGCCTGGGGCAGATATAAGGGATTTTCTCCTTCAATACTGCGTGAGCTCATATCATTTCCTATAGTGTAGGCCTGTATATTGCCCGCGCTGTTGATAAACAGCGTGAGCTCCGGTTCGGGAACATTCCAGGTAGAATCCCTGCGGATATACACATCCTCAAAATGACCGGCAACGCGGTGGGGTAGCGATTTGAAGAACAATTCCGGCCGTTCCGCTTCGTATACCTTATCATAAAAGGTAGCCCCGCCCGATTCTTTTGACTCTTCCATACGGGCATCGCGGCTACGCAAATACGTTACCCCCGCGGCCCATACTTCCTGGGTTCCAATAGGCGCTAAAAGCGGACGTGTTAAAAATACAGCCACTTCTTCCTCCGATAGTTTGGGAAACTTAGCCAGCGAATCCGTGAGGTATTCATAAAGGTTATTCCTGTTGATGAGTGTGTCAAAAGCCGCGCCTGATATATAATATCCGCCATCGTGCTCCAGTACAGTTCCGTTCTGCGTTTTATACAATTTCATTTGAATAATGTTTTTAAAATGTAAGAGACCGTTGTATGGCATATATACTACCGGTACATAAATTAATGCTGTGGTGAATAGTGAATGGTGAACAGGATTCACTATTGCCAATTGCCTGTTTACCTCATTTTAGCATGGTCAAGGTCAACCCCAAGAAGGTGCTGCGCCAGCGTTTTTAATGCGGCATAATCACCTTCAAAATGACAGGTAGCCTGCCGGTAGATTTGTGCTTCCCCCGGCTGTAAGGGTTTAGCGGCAGAGGACGATTCCAGTTCGTAAAAAGGTCCTAACTGGGAGCCATCTTCTAACGGTCCGTCGTTATAAGCGTTTACCACATCACCTTTATACGGCTGCTTTTGCAGTTCCCACTTGGAGTTTACGTAATCACCGTTCGGATCAATGTCGAAAAAAATGATGGTCAATATATTTCTTTTAAAATCGAAGCTGGCGGCAAGCGGCTTGGCAATAGCAGGCAACAAACCTAATTTGCTGCGGTGCTTTCCATCGCATTTTAATAGCAGCACGCTGTCTTTTATAATGAGCCGGCCGGCTGGAATTTGACCGAAATAATTGTCGGTAATAAAATCCTTAACATCCTTACGGTTGTGAAAGGGAACAATGGCAACCGTTTCATCAGAGGGCGTAAACATGCCCAGCAACCAGATGGAAAGTAGCCCCGTTTCTTTTTTCCAGGCATTTTCACCCATGTTTTTTATGATGTTTTCCGTTTCATAGGCCACCCATTTTACATTACCCGGAAGACTGGTTTGTAAGCGGCTATTGAGCGCCGCTTCATTTAACAGGCGGATATTCCTGTTGATGAAAATATTAAATTCGGTTCCGCTGTAGTTGGTAACAATGGCCTTTTGTGAAAATTCAACACTTGTGCTGTCGGAATGGGTTATCTGGTAGGCTACGGTATCAATAACAGGAGGCACCTGCCAGTTTTTGATATGGAAAGTGTCTCCTTTTTTAAAATAAAAGGAATACTGTCCGCCTTCCGGTCCTATCCATAACCGCTCCTCCCCGCCAACGGGGTTAAACTGATCCCTGAATTTTCCGGCAGCGATCAGTTCGTAGTTGATCCATCCGGCACTATTGCCCGAATCGCCGCTTGTGCTGCTGGTCATTACGCGCCCCTGGTAATCGGCGGTAAGTAATACCCTCGCGCCATGTTCATTCCATAGTTCTACTGTATTATTGATATGTTTTTTCAAAAACGCAGCATCATAGCCATAGCTGCCTTTTGCATATTCAACTGCCTTTTCAGGTTGGGTGTCATTACAAGCCATCAATACAAAAATTAAAAAGGATACGCCTGACAGAGAAGAAAAGTACTTCCTCATACTATTGCCATTTAAAAAATAAAGGATGTTAAGGTAGTAAAGTTTATAAGGACGGACAGCACTGATGCAGATTTTTTATTGCAACAGCGATCAGTCTTCAGCTTAAACCCCATACCTCACACCTTACCCCCTACTCCCTACTCCTATTTTTCCTTCCCATCCTTATCAGCTCTCCCTTTCCTTTGCATGAATGCCCGGTAGCTGTCATTGATATACAATAGCATATCTGCATTGTTGCTTCGCCGGCAAAAAGCATAGCTTGGCCGGTATTGCAGCATAAAAGTTTGCAGGGAATTACCCCGCAATCCTGTTATTTTGGAAATATAATCAAAAGGAAATTTGTAATCAATGTATAATTCTTCTTCCTGGTGTTCAAACATTTTTTTAAACCTGCGTTCGTTTCTTTCATTTTTAGAAAAAAAGCTTATAGGACTAAAAGTAATGCCCACGCCGTCTGTTGGCGTATTACCCCTGCCACCAACCAGCTTAGTGTTTCGTTTGGTGAGCACATCATTAAACTCCTGCCGCCTGCTGATGGAATCTGCCTGGTAGCGGTTCAGTCCGCCAATCTCTACTTTTTCTAATTCAATTACATGGCGGGCAAGAAAAATATCAAAGGGAGCGGTGAGTGTATTTGCTGTAACTACTATGGTATCTGTAATATAGCCCGCAGAGGAAAAAGAAAGCACATCTCCTGCAGCGGCGGGTATCCTGTAATTGCCGCCCATATCGCTTTGCGCCGTTTTGTTTTGCGATAAATTTTTTACGGTAGCGGCCATGATTACCCGGTCGTACCATTTATCCAATACTTTACCTCTTAAATGGGTTTGCGTAAAAGCAGCATGACCACAGAAAAGAAAACAGGTAAAAAATAATACAACCTTTATCATTATACCTGCAAGATATACAGGATGCTATATTGTTGTAATGTGGACGCTGGCTGTTTCAACATTATTAACATTGTATTAAGCGCGGTTTTAATGTACAGAAAACCCCGCCTCATATTGCAGTGCTTCCAGCGCCGCGGAAACATATACGAGCGGCGCGTTCCAGTTAATAGCTGTTTCATTAGAGGCGTAAGAGCAATCTGCATCTGTATAAGCTGTTTCAGGTTCTGTATACCGGTATGTACATTTATCCTGCATACCGGGGTTGGGCCCGCCGGCCAGCAATCCGGGTACAGGTTCCGCAATGCCATCGGCGACGGACAGGCGGTGATGAATATGCATGGGCGAACGGCTACCCGTTCCCGTTACAAAACAGAAGCCGGTGGCGTTTCTGCCCATTATATAATCTGCGTTGGTCAATGCCGCGTTTATAAATTGTTTGTCCCTGGTAAGCAGGTAAGCATTCAGGAGCGCGATGCCCTGGTTCAATGCCACGGCGTTGCTGCCCCATATAAAATCTCTTTTGCTTTGACCCATAATGGTGCGAAAGGCTTTGTTGCCTCCGTTGCTGATCAATGATGCGGCAAAATCAATCACCTGCTGCTGAACGGCAGGCAAAGCGAGCTGCTGATATGCTGATAATGCTTTTTTATAACGTAAAAGCGTATACGATCCCAGCATTGCAACACTGCTCCATGAGGGAAGCGGAGCTATGGCAGGCTTATACTGTTGGATGTCCTGAACATAATCTTCTTTTTTTGTTGTGGCCAATAATTCACACGCCGCCCGGAACCATTCATCCTTTACATTGCTGTCGCCGTAAGCGCCTGTGGTTATAACGGGTTGGTATAAAGCATTCATGGCATGCTGATCGTACAATACCCCCGGGTTTTCCTTCGCCCATTGCCATGCATATTGCGCGGCATGCAGGCAACTGTCGCTTAAGCCGGGCAATTGCTTTTTGAATTTTGAAACTATCCTTGCAGCCTGTGCCATTACCGCGGTAAAATTAAGCGCCGCCGCTGTGGATTTTTGTACTACATACCTGGGCTTATGGCAATCGACGGGCATGATCATTTTATCGAAAGCGGCATTGGTGCATTTGTGGTATACGCCGCCATCGTGGGGATCCTGCATGGTAAGCATCCAGCGCAGGTTGTACAGGGTTTCATTAATAATGTCCGGCAGGCCGTTACCGGTTTCGGGGATATTCGTTTGCAGGGTATCGAAGTACAACGGGAAGTCTTCATAAGCCGACAGCAGCGTGCCCATGGTAATGCCGGAGTTAACGATATATTTATTATAATCACCCGCATCATACCAGCCGCCGGGCGATGATATAACGGTATTGGCTGGCCGCTTCCCGGAAGCTGCAGAAGGATGAATGTGCACCTCTTTATCAGGATGTCCGCCCTTCCGTGCCCATTTCCCTGCATATTGCGGCAGTATAGGTGCAGACATCCGCTGGTAATAATAACTTTTTAACGCTGCTGTACCAGGGGCATGATAAATATTATTTTGGATGCTGAAAGGGTAGGAGTAGCCTGCGCCCTGTACAAACAGTATGTATTTTCCCACAGCAGTGAACGCTGAAAAATCTGCTATGCGTGTAGTAGTGGAAGAGTAGACCGAAGTTTCAGGAGTTGACAGTATGCCTTTATATACCGTATCTTTTTTACCGGCAGCCAATAAGTAAAATGTATTGGACTCAACAGGGCTTGTAACCACTGCTATTTTGGGTGAATGCGTGTAAAAGCCATGCTGGTTAAGCTGTATGCCGGTTAATGGCTGTGCCTGCAGAAAGTGGTTCCATGCTATAATGAAAAAGAATGTTGTTGCTGTTCTTTTCATAATTTTTTTTATTTTTTATCTATTACCATACATACCGCGCCTAATGGCGGCACTATAATTTTAATGCCATTAAGCGTTGTTGCAGCATAGGCTTTCAGGGTGGCATAATCGGCAGGCCCGCCGGCTGCCAGTGCCGGCCCGTTGCCGTTGACCAAAACTTTCCTGGAAAATTCTCCATTGTCGTTGCTGCCTTCCAGGCGGTACCAGTAAAAGCGATTGCCGGCATTAAAATTATTTATTTTCACTTCTGTTGTCACCGGCGAGGCGGAGGTATTGATCAAAGTAATATTTACCTCTCCCGAACTGTAAGTAGATGCATACGGGATAATAGCATTGGTATTTTTAACAGTAGCGGGTATGAACCGGTCGCCCAGCATTTTTTGAAAGAAGTACATGTAATAAAAAGACGGTCTTGGTGTCCATTTAGGAATACCAGGTTCGTTGCCATCGCTGAAAAGCCCATGGTCGTTGCCATTATCCCAGCCGTTGAGCAGATCCCACCGGGCTGCCATGCCATATTTATTTTTCAACGCTTCCCCCATGATCAGTAGAGCAAAAACACCGCTGGTATTGGATACCTGCTGTTTGGAATCCCTGGCCCACATGTTCCATTCGGTTAAGGCAACGGGCTTCACAGGAGCTCCTGTTGTTTGCAGGGTTTGCAATACAAAATCCATCATATTAGAAGGAACCGTAAACGATGCGTTAAGCACTTCAGCCGCATTGGAATTGGCGTTATAGGTTGTAAAATAATTGTGTACCACATAAAAATCATGCTTACCATCCAGTTCCGGGAGCATACCGCTGTTCCATGTTTTTACCGTGTTGGTTTGCCATGCTTCGGAAGGCGATTCTACCAATGTTGCCCCTATATAAATTTTTTTACCAATTTCCGTTGCAGCTTTTTGCATGGAATCAACAAATACCTTAAAGTGCTGCGCGTATAATTTACCGGTTAAATATTCAGGTTGCCCGTCTTCATTTTTAGTGAGGTCTATACGATAGCCCCATTCCCAGTCGCCGTAATTTTCGTTGCCAATTTCCCAGTATTGCGTGCGGCCATTATCGTAGCGTACCCAGTCGGCGGCAAGATGAGCTGCTGCTGCAACGGGGTCATCGCTTGTTCCATACCGGGCATAGCCGTAGTTAACGGTAATCATTCCCCGGTTACCGCTTTGCTGCAGCATGGCATAATATTGATCGAGGCTGGCGCTCCAGTTGGTGTTTATTTTGCCATACCAGTATCCGGGGTCTTTCAGTACCCCGTCTTTATCCATTATCTGCTGAGGAACATCCGGGGGGAGTACGTCCTGAGGCTGGTTCCAGAAATACACATCGCTTCCGCTGCCGGCGGGCCAGCGGATAATATGCGGGTGCAGGTTAGTGATATGATTCATAAACAGCGGCTCCGTTACCATAGGTGTCATCCAGGTATTGGCATTATGCCCGAACAGGGAAAGGGGTATTTTGGTAATGATAGCGCCGGCATCAACGGTTACTACGTTGGCGGTAACGGCAGTGGGAGCTGTGGTTTCATTATAAGCCGGGGCTGTGAAGGTTTTAGCCTGCCAGTCATCTAAAAAAAATCCCATAGTAGTAGCCACGGGCGGATCCGTTACCGGTTTCACCACTACCGGCGTATCGGTTGGGGGAACAGGATCGGGTGCAGGCGTTTTGGTTTTTTTGCAGGAAAATATACCTGCGCATACAAGGAGCAGCAGGGGTATAAAAATGGCAAAGGCTATCCTCATTCGTTTATTTGTAGGGATGATGCAATATGCTATAAAACAGCGGCAACTTTTCAGGGTTACCGCTGTTTATTGTATAGGGCAGTGTCAAAAGCTTTGGTTACTATTTAATAAACATAATATTGTCGAAATATAATGTTTTTCCTTCGTCGTGTATCTGGAAAAGGATAACACTTATTGAATTGATGCCCGGCATTAAAGTGGCAATTTCTTCTTTGAAATAGGTCCATTTTCCCGCTGGTATGGTCAATGTTTTTTCAGGTGAGCTAAGTGACCAGTTATTGCCCTGAACCTGAAGTTTTACCTTCTTTTCCACATCAGCTCCTTTCACCCAAAAAGTAAAATATTTGGTTCCGGCCGGAAGGGGCAGCTCGGAACCCATGCCTATTTGCAAACCACCCCAGGTTTCTGCGGGATTGTATGCTGCTTTCAGACTTTTTCCTCCGCTTACAAAATCATCAGCAGAAGCTGAATAGGTTCCTCCCCATGACCAGCTTTGCGCCGGATTAACAAAATCATTGGTAAATATCTGCAGGGCTTTGTCTACGTTCACGAATATAATATCAGTAGTCTTATCACCTCCCGTAGTAGTTAGTACCAGCTTTGTTTTATCTGCATCAGAAGCAGGCATCTGAATAACCATCTCGTTTAATGATTGTGAAATGATAGTTGCTTCATCGGTAGTGCCCTCCAGGATCACTTGTGTAACCAGGTCGAGATTGTTTCCATTGAGCTTAATGGTAGAGCCTGATTCAAATTCTGAAGGGAAGGCATTATTAACAAGCGCAAGCGGTATTACATCAAACGGAATAGTTAAGGATTTGCCCTGGCTATTGGTGAGCACAATGTTTTGCGGCCCCCTTGTAGCTGTATCCGGCACCCTGAATAAAATGGCGGTTCCGGTATTTAGTGTTGACTGAAATAAAGAAGGCGCATTGTTTTTGTCGAAGATAATACTACGCATATCACCCAAACCGCTGCCTTTAAGTGTTAGAAGCGTGCCTGGTGCTCCGCTGGAAGGTGTAATGTTTTCTAATTGCGGGTTACCGGGCTTTATATCCGGGCTGCCATCCTTCATGTCTTCTTTTGTACATGCACTCATTGTCCAGGCCATTGTGAAAACAATAACAGCAAGCACCTGGATTTTGTGAACAAATATTTTTTTCATATCAGTATGTTTATGCTTTTTAATAATATGGTACAGGATCTTTACTTAATTCCGGATCCTGCAGCACTTCTACGGCGGGTATGGGCAGGTGCATCATGCTTTCCGTGAATGTGGTTATATAAGACGGGTATTCGGCTGTGCCCCTGTTTTGCGCGCTTATAATAGATTTAGCTTTAG
The DNA here is from genome assembly GCF_035445465.1 of Agriterribacter sp. Classification (NCBI taxonomy): domain Bacteria; kingdom Pseudomonadati; phylum Bacteroidota; class Chitinophagia; order Chitinophagales; family Chitinophagaceae; genus Agriterribacter; species Agriterribacter sp. Next base: position 105,236 of record NZ_DAOMQT010000001.1, on the reverse strand, counting down.
CAAATCCCTGTCGCTGAATATCAAACCAGTAATCGCCTTCAAATGCAAACTCAACACGGCGTTCCTTCAGAATGTCATCTGCTGTAATGGAAGATTTAACAGGTACATGTGCACGCGTACGTACTTTGTTGAACGCAGCGAGCGCTTCCGTATCGGTAGTAGATGCGTTGTCTGCCAAAACCGCTTCGGCGTAGATCAATAATATGTCTGCATAGCGCAATATCATGGTGTTGATACCGGTATTCATTCCCAATACCGTTTCTCCCCCGTATTTAGCGCCGGGGCCTACCACGTATTTTGCAATATTGGAACGGGTGTCATTTTTCTGTCCGCCATCGCCTACGGTTTGCGTGGTATCATATTTATACCCGCCTGCCATAAATGCATTGTACGTAGCATTTGAGTTTTGAGGTTTCCATGCAGACTTGCTCCAGCCATGTTCCATCATGGAGCCCTGGCGCCGCATATCTCCGCTTTCATACGCTTCCCGCATGTCCATAGTGGGAAGGTATAATTCCCACATGCTGGCTTCATCGGTTTGTAAATTCCCGGGGCCTCTGTCTGGATTTTTTTGATTACCCGAACCCCACGGATTACCTGTAAGCTGGTGCTGAACGGCAAAAATGGATTCTTTGTTATTGTTATTGGCGCTGGAATTAAACATACCGGCGTAATCTTCCACCAGGTCGTATTTGTTGGATTGGATGACTTCCAGCGCTTTTGTTTTTGCACTGTCGTAATCTTTACGGTATAAATATAGCTTAGCCATCATGCCTTTGGCTGCATATTTATTCAGCCTTCCGGGAACAGGATCGGTTTCGGGTAAACCCGCTTCAGCCAGCTTTAATTCTTCGAGCGCAAATTGTAAAACGTCTTTTTTCAAATACCGGGGAACATTAAATTGCCCGCCCAAAGCAGTTTCACCCGGATTGTTGATAATAGGCGCATCACCCCATATGCGTGCAATAAAAAAGTAAACGGTTCCTTTAAAGAAATGGCATTCGGCAATAGCCGGATCAATAAAGGAGGCATCTCCACCCATGGCTTTCTTTTGCTCCAGGGCTTTCATATACTCGCTTGTCCATCCGCCGATTTTATAAAACACTTTCCATGCGTCTGCAACGCGAACAGCCGTAGAAGCAAGCGTGAAGTTTAAAAAAGGCGCGTCATCGGCATTGCCCCCACCGGTATATTCATTGCCGGCCATTACATCGCCAATTACATCCATGGCACGATTTTCATAACCCGACCAGGGAAGCCCATACAGCGTACTGGTTAAGCTTCTTACTTCTTCAGCCGTATTGTAATAATTGGTGAGCGTTGTTCCATCAAGGGATGAACGTTCAATAAATGTTTTTTTACACGATGCCGTTATTATCACGATGGCTAATAAGGCATACAATTTTTTATTTTTCATCTTAAAAAATTTAATCTTTAAAATTCACTTTACAGTTCAATATTAGCACCCACCGTAATGGTACGCGGATTGGGATAATGACCCGCATCTACGTTCATTAAGCGGATATTATTATTGAATGCTCCTATTTCGGGGTCATATCCGCTGTATTTTGAAAAGGTGAGGAGGTTTTGTACAGACAGGTAGAGCCGTATATTATTTATTTTTGCACGATCCGTAAGGGTCTTGGGTATCCGGTATCCCAGCGTAACATTTTGTATGCGCAGGTAAGAGCCATCTTCCACATAGCGGTCAGACATAGCCACATTATTCACCTGTCCGCTTACAAACCGCGGCAGTTTGCCATTTGTATTGGCATCAGTATACCTGTCCATTACAGTGCGCAACTGGTTATGATAGATGTTATCCATCTTTTCCAGCTGCCAGCGCAGGAAGTTAAAAATTTTAGCGCCATAGCTTCCCTGTAAAAACACGGTGGCGTCAAAATCTTTGTACTGAAAAGTATTGGTAAAGCCATAAGTGAATTTGGGAAGCGGGCTGCCTATATAAGTGATATCTTTTTCATCTATCACATTATCAGGCTTGCCATCAGCGCCACCCACATCTTTAAACCGTATATCACCCAGCCATGTATGACTTTCGTCTACCGAATAGCCGAATTGCGGAAGGCTGTTATCCAGGTCCTGCTGTGTACGGAACAACCCATCTGTTACCAGCCCGAAATAAGAACCAACAGCATAGCCGGGATTGGTGTAGGAGATGATATAATTATCATAATACACTCTGCCGGTTAAGCCTGCTGTTGAATTGGCCATTTTATCCAGCTTGTTTTTGAACTGCGAAAAGATAAGGTTGGTTTTCCAGGAAAAATTATTGGTTTTAATATTGGTGCTGGTAATACTGAGATCTATGCCTGTATTAGACATTTGTCCTACGTTACCTACCGGAGCTTTCAGGTCATCCCACTGGTCGCCAACGCCTATCAGCCTTGGACCGGTAAGAAACAGCAGCATATCGGTAGTTGTTTTCTTATATACGTCTACTGTAGCATCAATTCTTCCATTTAAAAATGAAACATCTATACCGGCATTTTTAGTTACCACAGATTCCCAGCTTAAATCAGGATTGGCAATGCCGTTCAGGTAGCTTGAATTTCCAAAGCCAACAGGGCCGGGCCAAAAGCCTATTGCAGAAGTATATGGAGGATTTTGAGCGCCCGAAGGAAGGTTCTGATTGCCCACAGCACCGTAGCCCAACCTCAGTTTCAGGAAATTAATAGCGGGGCTTAAACCGTCAGCAAAACTTTCATTGCTGATGGTCCATCCAAGGGAAGCGCCGGGGAAATAACCCCATTTATTATTGGGTCCAAAATTAGAAGACCCGTCTGTTCTGAAGCTCACCGACAATGAATACCGGTCATCGAAAGAATAAGTGCCTCTTGCAAAATACGATTCCATGGCCCACTGGCTTTTTCCACCGTTCAACTCCCATGTTGTTTTATCGCTGCTGCCTGCATTTATATCTAAAATATTATTTTGCAGGTTTACTCTTTTGCCTGCAAGTCCTTCATAATACGAATATTGTGCCTCGTGTCCTGCTGTAGCTGTTATGCTGTGTTTGCCTATATATTTATTATAGTTCAGGTAATTTCTGATTGCGTAATAATAGCTGTTACCTCTGTTATCAAATAACTGGCTCTGCAAACTGGTGGTGCCTACGTTGCCGGCTAACTGGTAAGCGAGGTTATTGTTCATGCCCAATGAGTAGGAAATTTCGTTTCTCAGGTTTAATCCTTCTATGAATTGAATATCTGCATAAATATTTCCAAATACCTGCGCATTAGTAGACTTATTGCCTCTCATATTGCTTCTTGCTATAGGATTGTCCTGTCCGTATCTTACTCCGCTGATGGTATTGCCGCCACCCCATGTACCGTCAATATTTTTTACGGGGATCAAAGGATTTTGAATTGCGCCCCACCAAATGGTTCCCTCGGCAGCATCGGCTAAGGTTACATTTTGTATGCTTCTCGAAGCATTGGCGCTTACACCTATTTTTATCCAGTTTTTCAACTGGTGATCTAAGCTGAACCGGGTAGAGTAACGTTTAAAATCGGAGCCGATCAGTATGCCCGACTGGTCAAAATAGTTTAACGACAGGTAGTAATTGGTTTTATCTTTTCCACCTGAAAAACTCAACTGGTGGTTCTGAACTTCCCCTGTGCGAAACATGGCCTCCTGCCAGTCTGTTCCTGTTCCTAATAAAGAAGGATCCTGAAATTCTTCGGAAGGGGTGGCGCCTAAAATGGGCGCCACTTCATTTTGATATTGCGCAAACTCCCTCAGGTTCATTACATCTAATTTTTTAACTACATTGGATTGTCCGTAATACACATCATAATTTAATTTTCCCTCTCCCGACTTGCCCTTTTTGGTAGTGATGAGTATTACCCCGTTAGCCGCCTGCGAGCCATAAATAGATTGTGCAGAAGCATCTTTCAGCACGTCAATGGATTCAATATCATTGGGATTTAAAGTAGCCATTACACTATTACCTGTTTGCCCGTCTGAGCCGCCCAGTCCTGCATATCCCGAGTTTGACTTGGTATTGCTGATAAAAGGAACACCGTCAATTACAATCAGGGGGTCATTGCTGTTAATGGTTGTAACGCCGCGTACTTTAATAGATACGCCGCCCCCGGGCTGACCACTGTTATTGGTAACCGTTACACCTGATACTTTTCCCTGCAATGCCTGGTCAATACCGGCAACGGGCAGGTCTTTAATATCTTTTGCGCTAACTGAAGAAATGGATGAGGTTACATTGGTTCTTTTGGCGGTTCCGTAACCGATAACCACTACCTCATTCAGGTTTTGAGACACAGGCTCCAGCACCACTGCAAGGATACCGGAAGCATTAATAGGTACTTCTTTTCTGAGCATACCAACGGAACTTAATACAAGCGTTCCGGCATTGGCCGGTACCTGGATGGAGAAAACGCCGGAAGTGTTTGTTACCGTAACTAATTTTGTGCCCTTCACCTCCACCGTTACCCCCGGAAGCGCGTTTCCGCTCTCGTCTTTAACACTTCCATTGATATTTCTTGCACCCTCCTGGGCATGCACATGGGTCATCAGCAGTAGTAACGAGAAAACCGCCCATATCAGGACTTTCGTTTTTCTCATCGTTTTGATTCTTTTCATATACTTGCAATTATTGGTTTATAAAAAAATACAATTTTAAAGTTTCCCGTTCATTTTTATCGTTTGTTCATTTCCGTTATATGCTATGGCTGTATCGGATGGTGATGAAAAATCCAGCGCCGTTGATTTGTTTTTGGTTACCCAAACAATCCTGAACAGCCTGTTCTTCAGCATACCGTTATACGCGCCTTCTCTTTTGCCTATGGTTAATGTTTTGTTGGCTTCATTATAGGTAATGGGGATATTACTATACTTCCCTTTTTCGTAATTATAATTAACGTTTTCATCTTCATACAGCGTAAAGCTGCCGTCTTTGCCGGTATAAACATATAGTGTAATGTCATCTGCCGGTTTTTCGCCGGTAAACTCAATCTGCGGCCCAAAAGGGATGATGGAGCCTTCCTTTACAAATATGGGCATTCTTTCATAGGGTGCAACGGCCGTTATTTGTTGTCCGCCTGCCTTGTAGGCGCCTGTATATAAATCGTACCAGCCCTGCCCCGCGGGTAAGTACACCGAACGGGAACTGGCTTTATATGTGTATACGGGATTTACTAATAAGGAAGGACCGAACATGTACTGGTCGCCGATATTTTTAACATTAGCATCGGTACCAAAATCCATTATTAACCCGCGCATCATCGTGTAGTTATTATGATAAGTGCTGCCTGCCGCTGAATAGATATAGGGCATAAGACGATAGCGCAACTGGTTATAATACAACATGCTTTTATATGCGGGATGATCATCAGGAGCTATATTAAATATTTCACGGTACGGGTACTGACCATGAGAACGGAACAGCGGGCAAAATGCGCCGAACTGGTACCAGCGGGTATTGAGCTCACGCCATTCTTCCAAAGCATCTCCGGCAGGATGGGGTTTGTCGTATTTGTCTTCCACAAAAAAGCCGCCAATATCATTTGTCCAGTAAGGCAGGCCTGATAAAGAGAAATTAATGCCCGCCGGTATTTGCCGCTCCATTTCATCGAACCGTGCCGCAATATCGCCGCTCCAGGTAGCAGCGGCATAGCGCTGTATGCCTGCATAAGCCGAACGGGTGAGGATAAATACCCTTTGATCGGGACGTGAAGAACGCTGCCCTTCATAAATGCCTTTCGCGTTTTGCAACGGGTAGCCGTTAAAATATTGCGTGGATGATCCGGATGCGGTGGGCTGCATCAGTTGTTTCCTTTTTTCAATAGTGGCGTTCGACAAAATATCGGGCTCGGTAGCGTCTAACCACCATGCATCAACGCCTTTAATAAAAAGACTGCTGTCTAAAAGCTTCCAGAAGCCCATGCGGGCGGTGGGATTGAAAGCGTCGTAAAAAGTAGATATATACCCTTTCCCTATCCAGTCGCGTTGCTGGTCTTTTATGTTTTGTTTATAGAGCCAGTTTTGCTTATCAAAAATTTTATAGTTCTCAATCCCTTCATAAAATTTTGGCCAAACCGAAATCATGAAGCGGGTGTTATACCGTTCATGCAATCGTTTGATCATGTCGGCCGCATCCGGAAAGCGTTCTTTATCGAATTGCTGGCTGCCCCAGGCATCTTCTTTCCAGTAGCTCCAGTCTAATACAATATTATCCAGCCCTATCTTTCTTTTCCGGAATTCCGCCACTGTATTTTCAATTTCCTGGGCTGTTTTATAACGCTCGCGGCTTTGCCAGAAACCTAAAGCCCATTTGGGAAGCAGGGTAGCCCTTCCTGTTAGTTGCCGGTAACCGCCAATCACCTCATCGGCATTGGCTCCGTAAACAAAATAATAATCAATTTGTTCGGCGGCTTCAGACGATAACGTCATTTTATTATGCAGGGCAAACGGTGTGGGGCTTAGCCATTGCAGGGAAAAGAACGCCTGTGTTGATTCCGGTATCCATTCCGCTTTAAAAGCATGCTGCTGTCCTTTGTTGAGCAGGAAACGGAACTGGGAAGGCCCCGGATTCCACCCTTCACGCCATTTGTCAAATAATAAATGGCCGTCTATCCATATTTTCAGATATCCTGATGCCGATAAATAAAATTTATGTTCCCCCGTAGTATCCGCCGTAATAAATCCCTCCCAGGTAACCCTGCCTTTTTCCATCGGAAATGTGGCGGGTATATTTTGTAAGGAAGGAAGAAAGCTGTAATCTATTTTATCTTCCTGCCGCTGTATGTAAATGTGCGTACTGTCTCTCCTGTTGCTATACGTTGCCGTTAGCCCTTTGGATACGCCATCTTTGCCTGTTAGCTGCAGCAGGGATAGCTGCTGTTTTTCACGGTCGTCGCCAAAGCGGGTGATGGAATAATTATCCCAAAGCAGTCCGTAATTACGGTTCGACAGGAGGAAAGGAACAGCCACAATGGAATTGTACTGGGTGAGATCCACGTCCTGGTCCTTGTAATTGATCTGCCCTGTTTGCGGTTGTCCCAGCCCGTAAAATGCTTCTGCCGGGGGTGATTCAAATTGCTGGCGAATTGTATATAGTGGTTTTTCATCAATTATTACGGGACTGATTTCTTTTCCTCCTCCCGCTTTCTCCTGTAAAATAATATTGCCGTTCTTGTCTTTGAAAATTACTTCGCCCGTACTAAAAGATACTGATGCCACCAGCTCGCTGGTTTTAAGCAGCGCTTCATTTTCCGTTTGTCCGGCAGTCCATTCCGTGGGGGTATGATAGCCGCTGTCTATCATCAGGCTTGGTGCGGCGGCGAATTTGTCATCTGCAGACGCGGTAATGCGTATGATCTTTGGGGAAACCGCCTGTAATCTTATCCATTGGGAATTGCCGGCAGCGGTATTTTTTATTTTAACGGTTATGCCATCTTTTGTTTTTGTAAATATTTTATGCTGAGAACAGGAAGTGAATATTAGTATTAGTAATAATACAATACAAAGGAGGGGAGTTATCCGTAATGTGATGCGGGCAGCCGTCATGGTCTTCAATCGTTTAATACTTTTCCGTGCCGCAACCATATGGTGTAAAGACGGAAAAGTATGAGGTCAAAAATATAAACTACACCCCAGCAGAAGGGGCGTCATATGTTTATAAAAGGAGTAGTAAATGTTAACGGGGGGGTGTCATTTGATAACAGGAGGGTATGAAATGTTAATGCACCCACTCTTTCCTGTTTTGTTTAGCAGCTTATTTTAGTTTGGGAATATTATTTACCAGAGTTGTTGAGCAGGAGCATTATTCAGCAATCTTCCTGTGCTCATTTACATATCTGGCAATTGTTCCAACCGGGGCTATCCATATTTTATTGGTGGGATCCTGCGCATATTCGATCAGTTTTTTCAGCATGGCAAGCCGGGTGGTTTGCGGGCCGTTATTCCCCATTTCATGGCCGGCAAGCACTAACCATTGCCCATTTTTTTGAGCAGACTGTATTAAAGGCAGGAGTTCTTCAAAATCTTTACCGTCCATTTCTATCCCGGTTAATTGAGCCATATCGCAAAATGCCGGGTCGTTTGCACTTTCTGCCAGCCAGCCCCTCCCGCTGATGAAAATACCGGCTACAACAGGGATGTAGCTTTTTGTGTTTTTCCCCCGCCCCACGAAGGTTTGTCCGCAGGGATAAGCAAATACTTCCGGCTTTACGCCCAGCAATGCCTCAATCTGCCTGTTGGCCGTTTCCAGTTGGTTTTTCATTTGCCGTAAGCTGTAATCTTCAAGCGCGTTATTCCTCGACCACAAAAAATTTCCGGAGCAGGGATGGCTGATGGAATGATTGCCAATCTCATGGCCGGCGGTAACCGCTTTTTTCCAGCCGTCCAGGCGGTTTTTTACCGTGGGAGGCTGCACATAAAAAGTGGCTTTTACATTATAGGCATCTAATAAAGCCGTTCCGGTATCTACCTGGCTTGCACGGGCATCGTCAAAGCTTAAGCTGATGGCCATCTTTTTGCCCGTGGGCCAAGTAAATGCAGGTTCCTGTGCAGATGAGATATTACTGCAGGTCAACAAAACAATACAGAAATATAGCAGGGAAGAAATTCTTTTTGTTTGCATGATGTCTGCGTTTTAGTAATTATACAGCGGGTTCGGAAGGGAAGATAAATAATTTGCTTTTATTTGTATTTTTAATTTTAGCCTTCAATTACTTGCTATGCCATTCAGAATGATCCTTTCTTTCTTATGCCTGCTTTGTATTAACCAGGCCATTGCAGACGTTCGCTTACCCAAAATTTTTGATTCGCATATGGTGCTTCAGCGCAACAAGCCTATACCCGTTTGGGGCTGGGCCGATGCCGGTGAAAAAGTAACCGTTGAATTAAGCGGCAGCGGAATAACAAAACAAATCAAAACAATAAAAGCCGGTAAAGACGGTAAGTGGATCCTCCGGTTAAATGCCGCTGAAGCGGGAGGCCCTTACCAGTTGGTAGTTAAGGGAAAAAAGAATGTGCTTACGCTCGATGATGTATTGATTGGAGAAGTATGGATTTGCTCCGGTCAATCCAATATGCAGTGGACGGTAAAAGCTTCTGATAACGCGAAGGAAGAAATAGCCGCTGCTGATTACCCCCTCATTCGGCAGTTTGAAGTACCAAGAGAAATTAGTTTAACACCTGAAGATGATCTTTCGAAAGGGCAATGGAAGACCGCAACTCCCGAAAATGTGGGTCAGTTTACCGCGGTGGGTTATTTTTTTGGAAGAGAGTTGTATAAAAAGCTTGGTATACCCATTGGTTTGATCAATACTTCATGGGGCGGCACCATTGTAGAAACATGGATCAGCAAGGAAGCCATGAAAAGTTTTAATGAATTTTCGGATGTGGTGGATGCGATGCCCCTATCTATGGAAGCGCTTGGTGAAAAACGAAAAACAAGACTTACCAACGCCATTGATGAGTTGCAGGGTGGATTGCCCACTGCGGGCGATGTTCAATCATGGTCATCTGCTTCTTTTGACGACAGCAATTGGAAAACGATTGAAGTGCCCGGCAATTTTGACCGGAAGGATTTCCAATACCTTGATGGTGTGGTTTGGTTTCGCAGCGAATTTATATTGCCTGATTCATTGGCCGGTTTAAGTGTGGCGCTGTCGCTGGGCACCATTGACGATATAGACGATACTTATGTAAATGGCATAAAGGTGGGCGGTACTACCAGCAAAACTGCAAGCGGACGAATCTACATACTCGAGCCATCACAACTGCATGCAGGAAAGAACAGTATTGCAGTGCGCATTGAAGATCTTGGCGGACGTGGTGGCTTTACCGGTAAGCCTGAAGACGTAAAGATCAGCAGGGGCGCTTATGAGCAATCGCTAGCGGGAACATGGAAATTCAGGATCGAATCATATACAGACAACAACCAGTTTACGGGGCCTAATGATGCGGGAACTTTGCTGTATAACGCAATGATAGCACCGCTTATTCCCTATGCCATGCAGGGCGCTATCTGGTACCAGGGCGAATCCAATGCAGGGCGCGCCTTCCAGTACCGTAAATCTTTTCCGTTAATGATAAGCGACTGGCGTAACCGCTGGAAGGAGGAGTTTCCTTTTTTGTTTGTGCAGTTGGCCAGCTTTAATGCCAATAATGGCAACAGTAAAAATGGCAGCACCTGGGCTGAGCTGCGGGAAGCGCAGGCTTTAACCCTGCAGGCGCTGCCGCGTACAGGCATGGCCGTTATTCATGACATTGGTAATCCCCAAGATATTCATCCCACCAACAAGCAGGATGTAGGAAAAAGGCTGGCGCTCCGTGCGCTTGAGATCGCATACGGACAAAACGTGCTTTCGCAGGGCCCGCAATTTCAATCTATGCAGGCAGAAGGCAATAAGCTGGTGCTCAGCTTCAATAATGTGGGCAGCGGATTAATAGCCTCAGGTAAATACGGATACCTGCAGGGCTTTGAAATAGCCGGCGCCGATAAAGTATTTCATTGGGCGAAAGCAGAGATCCGCGATGGGAAAGTGGTGGTTTGGAGTGATACGGTTACTGATCCTGTTGCCGTGCATTATGGTTGGGCCGACGACAATATGGAAGCCAACCTTTTTAATAAGGAAGGCTTACCTGCCGCGCCCTTCCGTACCGACACCTGGAAAGGTATTACCGAAGAAGTGCGGTTCAAATAAGGCGGAGACCCGAAAGCCGGGGGAAATACAAAGAACCGGGTACCAAATGACAAGAACCAAATAACAAGAACCAAATAACAAGAACCAAATAACAAGAACCAAATAAATTACAAAACCCGAAGGTTTAAATCCGAAATCCGAAGACAAATACAACGATAAACTACAAATAAGAAAAATCGAAGGAAGCATTCAGCAATCGGCCATGAGCCAGGTGCAATACAAGAAGAAGTACTCCTCCTGTCGTTAGCAATCATTCAACTGATAGCGGCTGCTGATCGCTGATAGCAAAGCATCAAGAACCAAATGACAAGAACCAAATAAAATTCAAATCCGAAGCAAAAAATTCGAAATCCGAAGCGAAACGCAACCATAAAGCACCAACCATAACCAATAAATCAACATTGAAACGGATTTTTCCCCGAAACCTGAAACCTGAAACTTGCAACCTGAAACCTGTAACCTGCAACCTGTGTAGTACTCACCTGATCGCCGACTGCTGATCACAAAACATCAAAGACAAATATTAGAAAATTCTCAACATGAATAAAACAACGCCCTTCACCCTTATTATTTCAATTGCATTATTGGGTGCTTCCTGCAGGGAAAAGCAAACAGCAACAGCAGGCTTGCCACAGGTGCCGGAAGGCTATACAGTTGAGGTAGCGGCAGGGCCTGATCTTTTGGATTATCCCATGTTCGCTACATTGGATGAAACCGGCAGGCTCTTTGTTTTTGAATCTACCGGTAATGTATACCCTAAAACTGACTCTGCATTGAAGAATCCCCAATTCAGGATCAGGCTCCTGGAAGATACCAATGACGATGGTGTGTACGATAAGAGTACTGTTTTTGCCGATAAGGTTGGATTTCCCCAGGGCGGCGTTTTCTATAAAGGAAGTTTGTATGCTACTTCGGCGCCCGACCTGCTGAAGTTTACCGATACCGATGGCGATGGGGTGGCCGACCAGCGGGAAGTGCTGCTGAGCGGCTGGACGCTTAATGTAAATGCCAACAGCCTCATCGGCCCTTTTATGGCGCCCGATGGCTGGTTGTATATGACCAGCGCCATTGAAGGCTTTGATGTAACCAGTAAGGAAGGTGTGCGGATGAAAGGCGAAACGGCGCGCATCTGGCGTGTGCGTACCGATGGTTCGGGACTGGAATGGATATCCGCCGGAGGCATGAATAACCCTGTTGAACTTACTTTTACAGCAGCAGGCGAGCCCATTGGTACAGAAACTTATTTTACCGATCCCAAAGCGGGTGAACGCGATGCATTGGTATACTGGACAGAAGGCGGCGTATACCCGAAACCCAATAGCAATATTGACCGCGATAAGCTGGTAAGAACGGGCGACCTGATGCCGGTGGTGAGTAAATATTCACGCGTATCGCCGGCAGGTATCGGGCGGTACAGGAATACGGTGCTGGGGGATGATTTTAAAGACAACCTGTTCAGCGCCCAGTTCAATACGCACCGTATTATCAGGCATAAGCTTTTCAGGGAAGGTGCATCTTTCCGTACGGAAGACGAACCGTTTTTCTGGTCGGACAACGAAGATTTTCATCCTACAGATGTGCTGGAAGATGCAGATGGTAGCTTACTCGTGGTGGAAACAGGCGGGTGGTTCATCAAGGGATGCCCGTTATCGCAGGTGTCCAAGCCCGAATTAAAAGGATCAATCTATCGTGTTCGCCGCAAAGGGGTAAAAAAAGCGGATGATTCCTATGGCAATGCAGTGCAGTGGGAAACAGTTCAGCCCAGTGAGGCGGCAAAATATCTTGAATCAGGGAACGCTTTTGTAAGTGATCGTGCGGTGCAACGGCTGGTGGATGCCGGTAAGGCTGCTATTGAACCGATTAAAAACCTGTTTCAGCAGGCTTCCCCTGTAGAGGCAAAGGTGAAAGCGGTTTTTGCGCTCTACCGGATAGGCACACCCGAAGCGCTGGTGCAGGTAAGAACGGCGTTAAGTGATGCAGACCAACAGGTACGCATATCCGCAGCACGTGCGGCCGGACTGGCCAGGGATGTTCAGGCTGTGGATAAGTTGATTGAACTGGTGGTTAAAAGTGACCCTGCCGTGCGCCGGCAGGCGGCCACGGCACTCGGGCAAATCAAAGATAAAAAAGCTATTGGGGCTTTACTTAACGCTGCCGGTGATACAGACGACCGGTTTATCCGTCATGCCATTATTTATGCGCTCGTTTCCATTAATGAACCGGCGCTGGTTGCGTTGGGGCTTGCCGATGCTTCCGCCGGAGTGCAGGAGGCGGCGCTCATCGCGCTCGACCAGATGCCTTCCGCTGCCTTAGAGGCAAAACAGCTCACGCCTTTTCTTACCGCCAATAATATATCATTAAAGCATACCGCCTTATGGATAGCGGCTCATCATCCCGAATGGTCGGCCGATATGGTAAGGTTTCTAAGGAACCGTTTTCAGCGCAGCCCGTTAAGCAGGGAGGAAGAACAGCTCTTTGGCAATATACTGGTTTCATTTTGCGGCGATACCCGTATGCAGCAATTTATAGCAGATCAGTTCAGAGCGGCAACGCCTGCGCATAAGCTTTTCCTGCTGGCATCAATGGAGGCCTGCGGTGCAGAACAATTCCCGGGATTGTGGACAACGCAGCTGCAACAGCAACTGGCACCCGGTACAGATGCGCGGGTTCAATCGCGGGTAATGCAACTGGTTCGTTTGCGCGGGCTCACTTCCCTGTCGAAACAGTTACAACAGGTGGCGGATAATACCGGAAATACCACGGAACTAAGAGTAGAAGCGATCGCTACTTTGCTGAAGGCGGAGCCCAGGTTTACAAATCACAATTTTGATTATCTCTACAGTGTGCTGCAGGGTGAAAAAGAAGCTTCCCTGCGGCAGGAAGTGGCAACCACGCTGACACAGGGGGAACTTTCGGAAAAGCAGTTGCTGCAATTATCCGCCGGCTTTCTTCCTGTGGCGGATGCTTTTATTTTGCCCCGTATTGTTCCTGTATTTAAAGGCGCACATTCCGTGGAAACAGGCAGGGCATTGGCTGCGGCATTAGCACAGTCGCCCAGCCTTTCGGGTTTTACGGCCGAATATCTTGAAAAGATATTTGAGCAATATCCCGATGAAGTGAAATCGGCTACCGCTCCGCTCATGGCCAAGCTGCATGAAGTGAGGGCCGATCGTTTGAAGCGGCTTGAAGCATTGGAAAAGAACGTTCCAAACGGCTCCCTTGATAGCGGCCGCGCATTGTTTTTTGGAAAAGCCACCTGCTCTACCTGTCATACTATTGGCCCGGAAGGCGGGCATTTTGGCCCCGACCTCACTTCCATTCAGCTCGACCGCTCGGCACATGATCTTTTAGAAGCCATTGTATATCCAAGCGCGAGTTTCGTTCGTGAATTTGAGAGCTACCGCATCAAAACAAAGGACGGTGAACATACAGGCATCATCAGGGAAAGAACACCTGATGCCGTTATCCTTGCTACTTCTGCTCAAACTGCTGTTCGTATTGCACGTGCGGATATTTTGGCAACGGAAATACTGGATATGTCGCTGATGCCGCAGGGTTTTGACCAATTGTTAAACAACCAGGAGATGGCCGATCTTATGGCTTTTATTCTGGGGCAGGACCAGGATCCCAAAACCGATCAGCAACTGTTGCGGTAGGCTATCCAAAACAATACTAAAGATGGGAACAAAAGGCTATGCCTCTTCCCGGTATTCACTAAAAAAACTTCAGCTATGCAACGACGTAAGTTTATCAATGGGTTGCTCACCGGCGCCGCGGCATTAACGGCTGCGCAGGCTCCGTTGGCCATGGTTTCCGCAAAAGAAAAGCGCTTCGCAGAACCGCCCTTCAGGATGAAATTCTCTCCCGATTTTAATATCTTTTCTGATCTGCCGGGAAAGGATGTGGTGGATAAGATTAAGTGGGGCTACGACCAGGGCTTCAGGGCATGGGAGAATACCTTTTTGAAAAACAGAAGCGTAGAGGAGCAGGAGCGCATCAGCAAAACGATTCAGCAATTAGGCATGGAATTCGGACAATTTGTAGGCACCCATACTTTTGAGCACGTAACTTTTGCAGGCAGGGATGCTGCCTTACGCGAAAAGGTGCTGAGTGATGTTCGCGCATCAGTGGATGTTGCCAAACGGATGAATACCAAATTTATTCATAATGTGCTGGGAATGTCCGATCCCAAACTTCCCAACGATTTTCAGATGGCCAACGCTATTGAATTACTGAAACGTATAGCCGAAATTTACGAGCCGCATGGTTTGGTGATGGTAATGGAAAGCATGAACCACCGGATCAATCACCCCGGCATGTTTTTGCATACTATCCCCCAGGCCTATGCGCTGGCAAAGGCGGTGGGTAGCCCCAGCATAAAAGTGCTTTTTGATTTTTATCATGTGCAGATCGAGGAAGGAAATATTATTCCTACTCTCGACTATGCCTGGGACGAGATCGCTTATATACAGATTGGAGATACACCCGGCCGCAAAGAGCCCACTACCGGGGAGATTAATTTTGTAAATGTATTGCAGCATGTGCATGATAAAGGCTACCGCGGCTTTATGGGCATGGAGCACGGCATCAGCAGACCCGGCAGGGAAGGGGAGCTGGCTGTATTAAAGGCTTACCGGTCTATTGATCCGAAGTAAACAGCGGTATCGGCTATCAGTCTTCAGCTATCAGTTGAGTAGTTACCTGATGACAGGATGAATATTTGAATGGTGAGTACTACACAGGTTGCAGATTACACGTTGCAAGTTTCAGGGAAAAATCCGTTTCAATGTTGATTTATTGTTTATGATTGGTGCTTTATGGTTGCGTTTCGCTTCGAATTTCGGGCTTTTTGTTCCGGGTTTGAATTTTTATTTGTTTCTTGTCATTTGTTTCTTGGTTCTTTGTATTCCTTCGGATTTCGTCCCGCACGTGCGGGATCCGGCTTCGGATTTAATTTTATCTGTCATTGGCAGACGCTGAGCGGATTTGGATAATATGCATGTTTTTACAGCATCGGAGCAACTGCCTAACTTTGCCCCATGACGGCGTTCATAGTACCTGTTTTGTTTTTCGCTGTATGCATCGCTTTATTTTTTGTAATAAGAAAGAGAAAGCGATATGTATTTGCAGTGCCCGGAAATGTTGCCCAACTGTTATCGGATCATGTAGCTTATTACCGGAAGCTGAGCCCAGAAGAAAAAACGATATTTGAAAAAAGGGTAAAGGAGTTTCTTTCCTATATCCGCATTCATGGGGTGAACACCGAGGTGGAAGACATAGACAAGGTACTGGTGGCCAGCAGCGCGGTAATACCGGTTTTTGGATTTGATGAATGGCGTTATTATAATCTGAAGGACGTGCTATTGTATGGCGACAGGTTTAATATGGAAGATTTTTCCACAACGGGCGATGAACGCCATACGCTGGGAATGGTGGGAACGGGCGCCCTGCAGCGCATGATGATCTTATCGAAGCCCGCGCTCAGGCAGGATTTCCTTAATGAAAGCCGCAAAGACAATACCGGCATCCACGAATTCGTGCATTTATTGGATAAAGCCGATGGCGCAACCGATGGCATACCTGAAGCATTATTGCACCAGCAGTATACCATTCCCTGGATCAGGTATATGAGTGAAGCCATTCATCATATAAAAACCGGCCGTTCAGATATTGATGTGTACGGCGCCACCAGTCATGCGGAATTTTTTGCTGTGGCAGCCGAATATTTCTTTAATCGTCCCGACCTGTTTAAGATCAATCATCCCGAACTGTTCGCGTTGATGGAAAAAATATTTAACCAGCGGCCGTTAATTCGCGAAAGGCGTTTATAGAACCCTATTCTTCAGTATGCAGGGAAATAAGAATATCCCGTTTTTATTAGTCTCGTTTGTTGTTATTAACTTTCCTGACGCTTGGCGTGTTGGCTAATCTTTTTTTCAAAAACGCTGACGCTGAATCTTACTGTGTTGATACATTTCATGAAATGCAGGGTATTGTTATTGTTTGAAGGGTATATAAATTATTATTTCCGGAATTTGTCATTTTCCCAATTTTGGGGATTATTGATGATATAATTTGCAATGCGATGGTAGGATTGTTCATCACGAATGATATGTTCGTGGTAATTCCGTTGCCACAATTTACCCATATAATCATTTGGGAATTTTTGTTTGAATATTTCCAGGCATTGGTTTGATACCAATGATTTATATGCACCAACAATGTCGGCAACCGTAGGGGCAACCCTCGCGGTTGCCCCGTGATTGGGGGCAGGGGTGAACCCTGCCCCTACGGGATTGGTTAAAAAAATAATTCCATGCATATGGTTGGGCATGATTTGAAAAACGTCCAATTCAAAATTTTGAAACCGTTCTGATAATTTTTCCCAATGGTGGTGCGCAATATTGCCGAAATCATTTAAAATCATTTCATCATTTACAATTTCCCCAAACAAACATTGGCGGTTGTGCACGCAAATGGTAATGAAATACAACCCTGCCTGTGAATAATCGTATCCTTTCAGGCGAATGGATCTGCGATGGTGAATATTCGGGTTATACCTGTTCATTTGATTTTCGGCTGAGCTTGTAATAAGAACTGGTAAAGGAATGCATTATTGGTTTTTCGCAAGAAACATGTATTATTTCAGTTTCTTTTCAAAACATACACTGTTTTCAATGCCTTCATACTGTCCGTAATTTGGAATAATACTATACCCGTTCTTTTGATACAACGCAATGGCTTCAGGTTGTCTTTTTCCTGTTTCCAATATACATTTTTTGCAGCCCAGTTCGGTTGCCCACAATTCTAATTCACCCAATACTTTACTGGCAATACCTTTTCCCCTGTTGTCCGGACAGGTGTACATTCGTTTTATTTCCATGATGTTTGGACTATATGCTTTTAATGCACCGCAACCGGTTGGCTTATCGTTTTCATACGCAATAACTACGTATTTGATTTTGTCAACGGTATTGAACTGTGCATAAAATGAATGGTCCGCCCCGTCTCTTTCGGCTAAATCCGTATCAAGCTGTTTTACGAGTTCAATAAAATCCTTATGGTTTGAATCGGTTCTTATTATCATCAATGAGCTTTAATTCATAAAAATCCTTTCGCCTGTCTTTCAGATTTCTTACGCTGCCATAGCTGTGCAGTTCATCTAATAACGACAGGTCAACTCCTGCTATCAGTATCATTTCGGTATTGGCTGTGGCTTCGCTGATGATACAGTTGGAAGGGAAGGTAAAATCGCTGGGGGTAAATACCGCTGCCTGGGAATATTGAATGTCCATATTCTCCACTTTGGGCAGGTTACCCACACTGCCCGTAATAGCCACATAGCATTCATTTTCTATGGCACGCGCCTGAGAACAAAGCCGTACCCGCATGTAAGCGTTTTGCGTATCGGTAAGGAACGGAACAAATAAGATCTGCATTCCTTCTTCACTCAATAACCTGGGCAGCTCGGGGAATTCTACATCATAACATATGAGGATACCAATTTTGCCGGCATCGGTATCAAATACTTTTACACTGTTGCCGCCCTTTATTCCCCAGTGCTTGGCTTCATCGGGTGTGATGTGTATTTTTTCGTACTGGTCAACAGCGCCATTGCGGTGACATAAAAAACCAATATTTTTTAGCGACTCCCCTTCAATGCTGGGCAGGCTGCCCGTAATGATATTTACATTATAGCGGATGGCCAGTTCCTGGAAACGCACCTTGATCTCCGGTGTATATTGAGCCAGCGATCGCATGGCCTCTGCTTCCGGCATTTCGTTGAAGCCAGCCAGCAGCGGGCCATTGAATAATTCCGGGAACAGGGCGAAATCACTTTTATATGCAGAAACGGAATCAACAAAATACTCCGCCTGGCGAAACAATTCATCCAGATTATTATAAGGCCGCATTTGCCATTGTATTAATCCCAGCCGCACAAATGTTTTTACATTAAACAGGTGTTTGGGATCGGGAACATAATATACATTGAACCATTGCAGCAGGGTAGCAAATTCTTTGCTTTGCTCATCTTCCGGCAAATAGTTGTGCAGCACTTTTACTACATGAAAATCATTGGCAAGCTGAAAGCTCAGTACCGGGTCGTATATTTCTTTGCTTTTTACTTTTACTATGTATTCCTTGGGACTCAATTGATCTGCGTATTGATGATACATAGGCAATCGTCCGCCAAATACAATTGCTCTCAGGTTCAGATTTTCGCAAAGATCTTTGCGGGCATCATATAATCTTCTGCCCAGCCGCAGTCCGCGGTAATCGGGGTGAATAAATACTTCTATGCCATACAATACATCTCCTTTAGGATCATGCGTATTGAAGGTATAATTGCCGGTGATCTGTTTGTAGGTATGATTATCGCCAAATCTTTTATAATCTACAATGATGGATAATCCACAGCCTACCACCACGCCATCGGCTTTTATAACGATCTGACCTTCGGGAAATTTTTCAATCAGTCTTTCAATGGCGCCGGGACTCCAGTAGCCGCCCTGCCAGCCGCTGTACGATGCTTTCATTGCTTCCAGCAGTTGCCTGTAATCTTCAAAACGCAGTCCTCCTATTTCTATTTGCTCTATATTCATTTTTTATATTTTTCTCAGGTAAGAACTTCTGTAATATAAATTATTCGGTTGTTTTAAAATTCGCAGGACAAAATTACTTCGTTTCATACCGCTTGCCTAAAGAAAGCATAAGATATTATATGCGCTGTTTTTTATTTTTCGATTTGGGTTTCATTCCAGTAATAGCTGTCGGGGTGTATTCTTTTCCCAAAAACAGCCGTGCCCACCCTTACAATGGTGGCGCCTTCGGAAATAGCCGTTTCCAGGTCGCCGCTCATTCCCATCGAAAGCTCGTCCATTGCAACATTGGGCAGGTTTAAGCCGGTAATTTGCTTTTGAATATTTTTGAGCAATTGAAAACAGTTCCTGACCTTTTCGGTGTCTGCGCTAAAAATACCAATCGTCATTAATCCTTTAATCCGGATGGCGTCCATGGCGGCTATTGCTTTAACCAGTTGAAGGGCGTTTTCGGGCGCTACACCAAACTTGCTTTCTTCAGCGGAGGTGTTAACCTGTATCAAAACAGACATGCTCCTGCCTTCGTATTGGAGGCGCTGGTTGAGCTTTTGAGCCACCTCCAGCCGGTCAACAGATTGGATACAATCTGCATACCTTAGTACTTCTTTTATTTTGTTGGTTTGCAGATGCCCGATGAAATGGGTTTCGTGTGGGGTATCTTTTAATGCTTCAAATTTTTCTTTTAATTCCTGCACTTTATTTTCGCCGATCAGGGTTTCGCCCTGTTGCAAAGCAATTTTAATATTTTCGGCAGATACGGTTTTGGTGGCAAGCAATAGCTTTACCGAACCTTCATCTCTGCCGCATTGATCGCATGCGGATTTAATGCGCTGTTTAATGATCGCAAGGTTTTCAATAATCATACTCATATTAATGCAAAGGTGCCGATTAATTGAACATTGCTTCGCTGCAATCTTAAAGGATCAGCCCCATTTCTTTCATCCAGTATATGCATCTGCCAAACCATTCATCAAAGGAAGGAGTGGTTAAAAAGCCGTGTTCCCCTTTCGCATAAATATGCAGTCCGGTGGTTACGCCATTGTGTTGAAGAGCGGCATAGAAAGAAAGGCTGTTGGCTACCGGAACTACCGAGTCGGCATTGGAATGCACTAAAAAGGAGGGAGGCGTGTTTTTGTCAACCTGCAATTCATTTGAATACAGGTTAATTTGTTTTTGCGTGGGAGCATCTCCAAGCAAATTTTTCCGTGATCCCGTATGTCCTATGCTATCGGTAAAGCTGATCACGGGGTTGATAAGCAGCATGAAGTCCGGACGAAGACTCATGCTTTTTGTATTTTCAATTAAAGCGTCACGGTAATGCGTACCTGCTGTAGAAGCCAAATGACCTCCCGCCGAAAAACCCATGATGCCGATTTTTTGCGGATCAATATTCCATTCAACGGCCTTTTGGCGAACCAGTTGAATAGCTCTTTGCGCATCCTGCAATGGTCCGATGGATCTGTCTTTCATCGTTTTATCAGAAGGTAGCCGATACTTAAGCACAAAAGCCGTTACCCCCAATTTGTTGAACGTTCGGGCTACGTCGGTTCCTTCGCGTTTTGTAAGCAGCACATGGTAGCCGCCGCCCGGACAAATGATAACCGCAGTACCGTTTGCTTTGTCCTTTGGCGGAAGAAAAACAGTGAGCGTTGGAACGGATACGTTGAAGGCGAGTGAATCTACCAGTTCATTCGCTTTTCTATTTTCTTCATTTGCTGCGTCTGTTGAATTTGGAATTTTTCCGGTGTACAAAGGAATTTCCTGCTGTGCAAAACAACAATTGCATATTAATATAAAAAGTAAAGCAAGGCGGTAAAGCATATTGGCACTGAATAAATTTCATTTCAGAATAGCATTCATAACGCTTTGTTGGTTGGGAGAGCGTTTTTCACTCACGCATCACTCACCTGTTCGATATTCGTTCCTGCCTTTGTCGGGCATCAAATAAAAACACTATAATTCGTGAGCATCTCAAAATTCACTATTCACTTCTCACCTTCCCTACACCAGGTCCCACTTCTTCCTTGGCTTCCTGGAAAGCAGCCTGTTGGCTTCCTTGTCGCCAATAAACTTTTCTTTGTCAGCATTCCATTGAAGTGGTCTTCCAAGCCGGTAAGAAATCAATCCCAGGTGCATGGGTAACGTCATTTCGCGCGCATAAGCGAGGTTCGATTCGGGTTGCGATCTTGATTTTACCGCATCCACAAAATTTTGCTGGTGACCGGGCGACCGCGGAATACTTTGGGGTACTTCCGGGATATCGGTAACGGTTTCGCCGTTGATGGTAATTTCCCGCGAGCCATAATCGCAGATCAGCGTTCCTTTATCGCCTTCAAAAAAAGCGCCAATGCCGCGTTTAGCCGCTCCCGGTACATTAGGTGGTTCGGTTGTCCAGTGTATATTTAATCCGTCAAATTCGTAATCTACATTTATCCATTTGGGCGCGTCTGCTATACCGGTCGGGGCTTCGCCTTTAGAACTGATGCTTTTCAATCCCTTGGGTTGTATGGACCAGAATACGATATCCGCAATATGGCACCAGAAATCGGCAAACACGCCGCCGGAATAATCTAAAAAATAGCGATAGGTGAAATGGCATTTCGCGGGGATATAATCCACATAGGGAGCAGGGCCCAGCCACATGTCCCAATTGAGCGTAGCAGGTATGGGTGCGGGCGTTGGCGAGCCCAAATCGGGAGGCGCGCCGGTTTTCCACAAACGAACCGTATGTACTTTTCCTATAGCGCCCGACCGGATGATCTCTACCACGCGGTGAAAATTATCTCCGGCATGTATCTGGTTACCGAGCTGAAATGTCCTGTTGTATTTTGTTGCGTTTTTCAGCATTGTATTCCCTTCCTTTACATCATACGACAGTGGCTTTTCGCCATAAACATCTTTCCCGGCCTGGAATGCCAGTGATGCAATAGTAGCATGCCAATGGTCGGGCGTTGCACAGGTAATGGCGTCAATATCCTTCCTGTCGAGGATATGGCGGAAGTCGCCATAAGTTTGTGCCTTTGTATCAGGGTGAAGCCCCTGCAGGGTTTTAAGTGTACTGCCTAAGTGTAATTCATCCACATCGCAAAGCGCAACAATATCTACTTCGGGTATATTGGCAAACCATTTCAGATGATTGTTGCCCATGCCGCCCAAACCGATGTGTGCAATACGCAACTTGTCGCTGGGCGCGGCTTTGCTGTATAAAGAAGGCAAAATGGCAAAACCCGCGGCGCCTATTCCCACTGTTTTAATGAATTTTCTCCGGCTGAAATTTTGGCTCATACAAGTATTTTAGAAATAAGGAAAGATGAAAATTTATTTAAACTTAAGAAAGAAATGATTAGGATCGGTTTTATCCGTAATAATTCTGCTGATAAATCGTACCGTATTTTGACAATAGAGTGAATTTAATTTTTTAGTTTCAATTTCCCGGCACTAAATGATTTTTTTATGAACAGAAGCATTTTGTTAGTGTATTTACTATCCGCAGTATTTTCTGGTGTGTCAGCGCAGGGACCGGTCAATAAGCTGGTTCCGGGACAGTGGTTGCATTCCTGGCTGCTTTGTGGTCCCATTCCCCTGCAGGAAGATTCTTCACGGGAGCAATCATTGCAGCACTATCCCGGATTTGATACGGATTATCTTCTAAAATTGGGAGGCGAAGCCGGGCTGAAAGTTAAGGCAGGCGATGTAGTAAGATTTAAGGGAAGTTCAATCCCGTGGAAGTATGTAAATGCTCCTGATTCTATTATTGACCTGGTGGCGAATGTTTCCAGGATATCACCGGCAGCAGCTTATGCCTATTCGGAGGTAGAATGTTCTGAGGAAGGTGTCTGGCTTGCTGCGCTTGGAACCAACGACGGTGGCAGCTTGTGGATTAACGGAGTACGTCAATGGGATTATCAGCCGGCCAGGGGTATTAAGCCCGATTCGGATCTCATTCCGGTTATTCTGAAAAAAGGGAAGAATACTATTTTGCTGAAAGTGGAGCAGCGTGGCAATATGTGGGGGTTCTGTTTCAGGTTTCATCAGTTCTCTGCTGCAGAAGCATTACAAAGAGGAAGTTTTTTTAAAGTGAATACTTCAGAAGAAGGGGGCAGCAGATTGGTTTCAGGTTTTTCACCTGAAGTGCTGTCCAGGCTGCTTAAGCAGGTGCGGATTACCGTTCGTAACAGGCAGGGGAAGATTATGCTTGATGAAAAAAGAGAAAAAGAATTCAGTGGCTTGCTTGATTTGCCTGAAACAGACTACAAACCCCTTACGGCTGAATTGTTACTTCAACTTAAATCGGGCGAGGTATTGTCTCGGAAAATTGATTTTATTTCAGGTAAGCGTTTGGAATATCCTTTATTTAATCAGGGGAGAAGCAATTATCGTATTGCGCTCTCAACGGGAGCTTCAGCATCAGAAAAATGGGCCGCAAAGGAACTGCAGCACTGGCTGAAGGAAGCCTCCGGGGCAGAACTTCCCATTGTTGAATCGGAGAACAATGGTAATGGCCCCCGGATTGTGATTGGCTATCCCGGATTTTCTGCTATTGGAGAAAAAGAACCGGATACAAATGACGAATCATTCCGGTATTTCAATTCAGGGGCAAACATTTATATATACGGCGGCAGACAGCGTGGAACCATGTATGGCGTTTTTTCTTTTTTAGAACGCGAATTAGGTTGTCGTTGGTATACCCCACAGGTTGCTGTGATTCCGAAACGCGGCGAACTTAAGTTTACCTGGTTTGATCATTCGGAAAAACCCGGTGTAAGCGTTCGGAATGATTTTTATTATGAAGCTTTTGAACCCATATGGGCAGCCCGCAACCGCGTGAACGGCGCGATGTCTTACCGTAAGCAGCCGGGCGGGGTTGAAGCCTACTGGGCGGTTCATACTTTCTTCCCGCTTATGCCGCCTGAAGAATTTTACAAAAAACATCCTGGGTATTACAGTCTGATTGACGGGAAGCGCATTTATGAACGCGCACAGCTTTGTTTGTCGAATCCTGATGTGCTGCGGATTATAACGCAACGAATAAAGGAAAGAATGCGTGAAAGCCCGGAATACCTGATTTATGATGTTAGCCAGAATGACTGGGCTAACCCGTGCCAATGTGATAACTGCCAGGCAATTGTAAAACGGTATGGTGGTGAGTCGGGAATAATGATATGGTTTGTCAACCAGGTGGCTGATGCTGTAGCGCAGGAGTTCCCCGGTAAATTCATTGGAACGCTGGCTTACCAGTATACCCGTTCAGCACCACGGGATATTGTTCCGCGCAGTAATGTGATTGTACGTTTATGCAGCATTGAGTGTTGTGTAGCTCACGATTTTCACTGCTCCGCAAACCAGGCCTTCTTAACCGACTTGAAAGAGTGGTCTGCCATTTCACCGCATCTGTATATTTGGGATTATGTGGTAAACTTCGTACACTATCTGTCACCGCTCCCCAATTTTGCTACGTTACAGCCCAAAATCAAAACATTTCAGCAGCATAAGGCCATTGGAATTATGGAACAGGCAGCCTATCAAAGCAGGGGAGGTGAGTTTGCTGAGCTCAGGGCTTATCTTCTTTCCAGGATATTGTGGAACCCGGATTGTAATACGGAAGAAGTGGTTGATGATTTTTTGGCAGGGTACTATGGCCGGGCCGGAGTGGCCGTGCGCCGTTACTTTGATTTGCTGCAAAGCCTGGTAAAACCGGATATACATTTTGCATATGGTATTCAACCATCCGATGAAATATATTCAGAAGACTTTATTAACGAGGCGGAAAATATTTTTGCTGAAGCGGAAAGCGTGGCGGATAATGTTGAGGTTTTGCAGCGGGTTGAACTGGCTTCGTTACCTTTTTTGTACCTGAAGTGTATGCAGGCCCCGGCTTCGGCCAGACAGGATGGAACGTATGATAAATTCTGCCGTATTGCTGAACGGGAAGGGATCACCCATTATAACGAAGAAGGAGAATCTTATCGCAAGGCTTTTCATCAGAAGATTAAAGCGGCAGTTCAATGATATTTTGATTGCGCTTTTAGTTTCATTTTTTTGATGAAGGCCCCATTCGCGCCATAACTTAAAATAGCCATCATCAGCTCTTGCGTGATATAAACCCCTATCTGAACCTGCACTTCTTCAGAACTTTCCAGGATCAGCTTTTGTGAATGATGCAGCGGTTGGCTCAAAATGTGTTTCGCTTGTTTTGGTGTAAAGGAAAGAATCACTTTTTCCGGATTTTCGGTATAACGGTGCGTAACACCAAAACTGTATCTAAAATATTCTTTTCCGTTAAAGCCAGGATCGTTAAAATAGGATTCTGTAGCTATTTCTATGCACCGGATCCTGTCAAAGGCGAGTACAATAGAATTTTTGGTACGGGCGGAATAACAGGCAACATACCACCGGTTCCGGTACTCCTTCAGCAGGTAAGGGCGGTAAATGTGCTCTTCACTTCTTTATCGAAGGGCTAATAATTAATTTCTCAATGTCTGCTTTTCAATGATCAATTTATATCATACTTAACTTCTTTGCTGTTTTTAATAATTGCTGAGTAGAGCTTGCATTTAGTTTTTGCATTAAATTTTTACGATGGGTTTCCACCGTATAAGGGCTAATGAAAAGCCTTGCGGCAATTTGAGGCCCGTTTAAACCATCTTCCAGAAATAATAAAATTTCTTTCTCCCTTCTTGTAATGGCGGGCATTTCATTCAATGCAGAAGAAAGAGAGGAAAAATGTTCCAGCACTTTTTCATTGGCAGCCTGGCTCAGAAAAATCTTTCCGTCCATTACTTTATCGATGGCCTCTAATAATTCCTTCCGTTCCATATTTTTTAATAAATAGCCATTAGCGCCCCTGTGCAGCAACTGGGTAATAATAGAACTTTCGTTAGCGGAAGTGAGTCCAATTATTTTACTGTATTTGTTTTCTTTTCTTATGATATCGCATAGTTGCAGACCATCCATATCCGGCAGACTGATATCCAGCAAAATAATTTCCGGCTTATTGTCTTTTAAATAGGTTGCCGCTTCATTGGCAGTAGTGGCTGTGCCCGTAATATTTACATAGGCAACATCTTTCAGCATCATGGCTATGCCGCCGGCTACCAGAGGGTGATCGTCTATAATATAAATATTTATCATTGCTTGATAACCAAAAAGGGTTAAAAGATTTCGGGATCTTCGTTAATCAAAAATTCCATTAATACAGTAGTACCTACCTCGGTTTCTGAATCAATGGAAATTTGCCCGTTCAAATAATTTACGCGGCTTTTAATGGTTTCCAAACCTTTGTGTTTTTTATCATCCGATTCCTTTAAGTTAAATCCGCGTCCATTATCTTCAACTGTTACGGTAAGCCGGTCTTCTTCCCTGTTAAACTGCACAATTGCCTGTGTAGCCTGGGCATGTTTTATAATATTGGTTAATAATTCCTGCACAATACGATACAACATGATTTCTGTAGAGGCATTCATTCTTTGTTCCATGCCGTACGATTGCAGTTTTACCTGTAATTGTTTAGCAGCGCTGATATTTGAACACATATCTTCCAGTGCATGCAGCAAGCCCAGCTTCATCAATCCTTCGGGCATCATATTGTGTGCGATGCGCCGTACTTCTTCGCTGGCCGTATCGATCAAATGATAACTTTTTGCGAAAAGTGCGTTTTGCTGCAGGGTTTCCTGTTCGTATTGCAAAGTGCTCAAATACATTTTTATGGTGCTGAATAAGCCGCCAAGCCCATCGTGCAGATCCTTTGCAATTCGCGATCGTTCGGTTTCCTGTCCATTTACCATACTCTGTAACGACACGACCTGTTGCTGCTTTTTCAGGAATTCAATTTGTTCCTGGTGAAGGGTAGTTTCCTTGCGGGCTAATAGTTGTTTTTGTTTGCTGTTTCGAACCAATAGTGCTAATATAATCATCAGAGAAAGTGCTGCAAGTCCTCCACCCACTAAGAGACGATTTCGTTTAACGACTTGCAGTTCTTTAGCGGTGTTGGCCAGGGTTAAATCAGCAATTTCTTTTTCTTTTTTTTCTGTTTCATATTTCTTTTCCAGGCTAACCATTTGTTTATGCGTTTCTTCATTAATAGTGCTATCAGAATAATTTTTGAATTGATTGGCATATTGCAAAGCCTGTTGATAATTCTCCTGTGCGGCTGCAATAGCTTTCAAGGCGTCAAAACTGTTAGCAGCTCTTCTAAATTGTTTCTGCCGGATGCTCAGAACATTTGCTTCTTCTGCAAAGTGTTGGGCATTGCTGTATTGTTTTTGATTTAAATAATTAAGCGCTATATTATTCGCCACATCCGATTTCAGGTTATCATCTTTAGCGCTATCACATAAATGGTAGGCTTTCAGGAAAGCTTCCAAAGCCAGTTTTGATTTGCCCAGTTTTTGAAAATAAATTCCTTGAGTGTTAAAAGTTTGTATGGCAATAACAATATTGTTGAGCAGTTCATTTTCTGCCACTGCCATTGAAATGTGCGCTCCCGCTTCAGTAAGTTGATTAAGTTTGAGATAGGCATCGCCTATTTCCAACAGCAGTAAAACGCGGTAACGTTGCTCATCGGGGTAATTGGTAATTTTTAATGCCTTTTTATCGTACTCAATCGTTTTTAAAAATTGTTTTTGCGCTTTCAGCCCGGCGCCAATATCCCAGTAAAGCTTGGGTATTATTTTGATAATTGCAGAATCGGAAGAGCGTTCTGCAATTTTTGCACCCTTTATTGCATAATCCAATGAGGTTTCATAATCATTCTGGTAGCGATATTGAATGGAAAAATTACTGTAGCAATGCACCAGCAGGAAAGAATCTTTTCTTTCTAATGCTTCTTTTTCTGCCAAACGGGTATAATATACTGCACTATCATAATGGTAAAGGTTTGTGTAGATGGATCCTAAATTGTAATACGCTTTTGCCAGCCCGTCTCTGTCATTTATATTTTTTGTTACAGCAATGGCCAGATGTGCATAATTGAAGGCGGAGTCATACAATCCGGCATTAAAAAAAATCCGTTGAAGTGTTTTAATAGCGATGACAGAATTGCTGTCCGGTTTATCTTTTAATGCAATAGCCAATAGACTATCTTTTGTCTTATCATTCTGAGCAAACAGCAATGATCCGTTCACCAAAAAGATAAAAAATATAAAAGAATATAGCCAGCGGTCTCTCAATGTATAATTTTCAATAAATATAAATGAATTGCCTAAATACCCATCTACCTGAATACAGGTAATTTTCTAATGCCTAAATGGTGCCTTTCAGGTATTGTAAAAAAATAAGAAACAGGCCATTTTTACAATCATTATTATCTGATAGAATTTAAATCATTTAAGAAAATACATCACCATGAAGAAGCGTATTTTATTTTTAATTACCGGGTTCATTTTATTTAACGCTGCTGCTTATACGCAAACAATTCCCGGTAAAGTACCCGTTTCCGGTAAGGCATCCTTTTCCGGTAAAATCTCCGTGTCCGGCTTTAGCAAAGATGGACGCATTAAAGAACAAACAGCGGCTGGCCTTTTTAAGAGCTTTAAAGAAGATAAATATCGGATAGGGTTTACCTTCTGGCCCGGAGGAACATATCCGCCACAGCAGCCGGTATTGTTTGATATGCGTACAACTGTAAAAAGGAACGGAAGAGTAATTGGTTCTTCCAGCAGATCGGGTTGGCCCTGGTTACCCGGAGATATGTTTCTGCCGGCTGAAGCTTTTGATTTTATTCCGATGCTTCATAAGGAAGCGGGCAGCAGGATCAAAGACTCTAAAATGAATGCACTTTCCGGTCGCTACGATATTATTTTGGAAATGAAAGTTTCTTCCGGACAGGAAATCTCCGGCTCTATACCGCCTGTAACAATTTCATTCATATTTTAAAAAAATTAGCCAGGTGCATTCCCAAAAAAATGTTCTCATTCGGCAACTATATCTTTTATTGTTAGTATAAAGCAAATAATAAACTAATGCATACACTTATGAAAGTCTTACTGACAGCGATTTTACTGGCTACCACTGTTTTCGCCTATGCACAAAAATGGAGTGGTAAAATTGAAGGGCATGACAAAGGAGAAATGGACATCGTGCTAACTATGTTTGGGATGGAAAAACCGGTTAAAATAGGTACACTAAATGCCAACGGCGATTTTGAAATCAATCTGTCTGTAGATCCTACAGAAAAGCTGTCGGAAGAAGAGCGTGAACTGTATATCTCTAACCTTAGTTATGGGTTTCAATATGTATGCGGCAATCCTGGGGACTTCCCGGAGGGAGAAGCCAAAATAGCCAGCAGTGCGCGACACATTGCTTTGTGGGCAGACAATACCTGGGCGGGTGTGCTTTTCCCGGTTTCAAATCTCAAACTCCAACTATGGATGGAGAACAACGGTTTTAACGATGCAGTTGAGGGCTCGTTTTATCAAGTTTTACTCGTAACAGAAGATGTCAACCTTCAGAAGAAGTGTATCAATTTTGACTATTACAATGATGAGGATATTGAGGTAAATGTTGAATATGATCTCAAGTTAAAAAAAGGGTTAAACCTGATAGCGTACCAACTTGAATCGGTTTACAAAACTAACCCTGATATAAGGGCTTCCTTTCCGAAAAAAATAAGAATGACCAATGCCGGTGATAATCCGAAGATAATGTGGATTGCAAAATACTTTTTTTAAATACCATAATTAGAACAATAATGAAAGTCCTTGTTGCTTTTTTCCTGATCACATCCTCTCTGTTGCTGCTTTCCTGCGATAGTAAAAGCAGTCCATCCGACACATCAAACCCGGGTAAAGCCGTTTCCTCTGCAGCCATAAAGCCAAGCCAAATAGATGCAGCTGATTTTAAAGGGAAACTTGATGAACTGTTGACAGTTGAGATGGCAGCTAAGGTGAGTGGCTTCGACAAATCTAAAGCGACTAAAGATTATGAAAATAAGACAGCCGGATTTTTGGGTGGCAAAAATGCTCCGCCACGTGAATGCAACTATTTGTGGACGAATGGCAGGACAAGATCCGTAACGATTGGCGGGAAAACGGTAAACCCTCCTTACCTGGACAAAGTGGGCATCAATTCGGTTGCAAACACCACGCTCGAAAGGTTCAAACGAAATTACCGTAGCCTCTCCGATGAAGAGAAAGCGGCAGCCGGCAAAAAACTTAAAGAGCAAGCAAACGAGAAGCAACCTAAACAGACCGATACGGAAATAGGAAGAAAAGTGACGGACATAGGCACTGGGTTAATCAATAACCTTCAGCCGGAAGAGATTAATGGAGTCGGACAAGCTGCCGCATGGTATCCAAACTTCAACGAACTGAAAGTGTTTTACCACGGACTGAGTTTTGCTCTGGTAATTGACATTACTGAAGATAAAAGTCTGAACAGAGAGAAATGTATTGAACTGGCAAGAATGATTATAGATGAAAAATTAAAATAAACTTTTAAACCCGGAAATTATGAAATGGATACTACTGATTGCAGTTTTGATTGCCGCCGTCGGGACGAAAAATGTAAACGGACAGTTTTTAAAAGATCTGAAAAATCGCACATTGGAGCGGAGCAAGGATGTTGTTTTAGGGAAAACGGCTGAAAAGGCCGCTGATAAAACCGGCCAGGCAATGGACAAAATTCTCAATCCTGATTTTAGCAGGCTGATGAAACCGGGCGGTAAAAAAGTTGATATGTCAAATGTGCCCGACACTTACAACTTCAACTATCGCTACGCTCTGAAAATGACCACCCGGGAAGGAGCAATAGACATCGACTATTACCTCAGTAAAACCGAACCCTATATGGGGGTAAAAATGAATATGGGGATGGAAATGTTTATGGTATTTGACGAAGGCAACAAAATAATGTTCACGAAAGTGAACGGTATGGCAACGGCTACGAAAATGGATTTAAACAGTGAAGTGAACCTGGAAGACCTGAACATATATAATGATTACACTTTTAAAGAACTGCCCAATCGTCAATTTTTAGATTACGATTGTGTTGGGCGCGAAATGGAGAATGATGACTATAAATTCACCATTTATATAGCTCCTGATATGGAAGCAGGATTTGGAACCATGTTTAAAAGCGAGCATGCCAACATCCCCCCAGCTATGCAAAAATTCGCCGGGGAATACGAAAACGGCCTGATGATGTACATGGAAATGGTGGATAAGAAAAGCAAAAAAAAGAAAAATACCAGCGCCACCATGGAATGTGTTGCCTTTGAACCCAACGAAATGGTGCTAAACACAAAATAATAAGCAATCAAAATGAATGGAATTAAACCAAAGCCAGCCTTCCATAAATACTATTTACTACATTAAAATCAGCAATATGAAAAAGGTTTTTTCTGCAATAACAATTATCTTCCTGCTCATATTTACAAGCAGCTTACATGCGCAGATACAACGTAAAACTACAATTGATGTAAAGCCTGCAACAAAAGATCAAACCGTTGACTTAAATAAATTAAATCATCCTGGAGTACCGGTAAATAATTTATCAAAATTGAACATCAAACATTTCACCACGGTGAAAACCGGCGCCCCATCTCAAAAACAGGGTGAAAATGAATTGTTGGTAGTTAATGAGAATTTCCCTGGTTTGAATACCACAAAGGTCACCCCCAAAGGCAAAAAAACAGCAATGGGATATATTACTGTAACAGAAGACCTTTCTATTAATGTCAATGCCAGGAATTTCAGTCATTTTTCAGAAAGCCCTGAATCGTGGCTTAAACCCGGTCAGATCTTTACTGCACAGTCATTTATCAGCGGCCAACCGACGACAGTGATGAGTCCAAGAAATCCGACAACACTGGGCATCAGCTTAACCGGTGTTACCAAATCCTCATTTCAGGTTCAGAACCCCGAACAAAATTCGCAGCTACTTGACGCTATAAATGTTTTAATGTCACAAAATGCCAATCCGCCGCCGGCTAGTCTTTCATTTTCTTTTCACAAGATTCATTCAGTAGAAGAAATGGAATTTAAATTAACAGGGAAGTACAGGGGCGCTTTAGGTACTTTTTCAGCAAATTTTGGTTTAAAAGCTGGGAATCAACAGGAATACCACTACTATATGCTCGAATTCCAACAAAATATGTTTAGCATCCAGGCGGATGGGATGACACCCGCTAATGTATTCAAACAGCCGGTCTCTGATATGTCTGGCTATGTTTATATTGACCAGGTTGATTATGGACGGAAAAGCATTATTATCTTCAAGTCTACCCGCACTTTAGATGAGTTGGGTATTAGTGCTGCTGCAGGTTACAACTCCGGACTTACTGAGGCAAAAATGAGTACAGCTTATAAGCAGCTAAGTGGAAAAAAGGAAGTAGAAGTATTTGCGCGTTTTTACGGAGGATCTGCTCCCGATGTAATTCAGGCGATGGAGAATACGGTGAACAGTGGAGTTCCCGATATCTTTACCTACATTAGGGCGCAACCCAACAATTACCGGCTGGCGCTGCCTTTAGGCTTCACTTTAAAGAATATGAATAACCAGGTGGTTGGTCAAAAAAGCAAAAAGACACAAACAGTTACCACCCAAACCCCAGTACCGCTTGCATCCGTATTTAAACTAAAAGTTACTCTTACAGACATTCAATGTATTAATGGCAGAGATGGTGGTGGCGCCAATCCTGACGACTATGCTATCCAGCAGTATATTGTTTACCAGGCAAATAAAGCAGAAAAAAAATATGTAAGTCGCGATATCAATAAATTCCCCAATCGGATTGATCTTGGTGGCCAGGTTCCCGGTATTAAGAACATGCTTGTTAACGGCGACATGAATAACCAGATCCATGTAAGAGAAGATGGTGATATAAAGCAACGTAACCGGAACATGATCAATAATTCATTGGTATTTAATGTTACATTGAATGAATTAAACGATCCAAATGCATCCTTTAAGATTTTTACCTGGTTGAAGGAATACTCTATCACTACTTTAGGGAGCAATAATGACAAAGTTCTGATGAACAACGATCCGATAAATGTAAAAATAAGTGAAGTAATTAAAATTTTATTGGGCTTAAAAAGTTTGAATCCAACTGAAAATTTTCCCGACTTAACGATTGGCAGAGGAGTAAAGTTTCACGATTTCAATGATGGTTTAATGCTTGCAAAAATCCGGGACCTTACACCCATGGTTTTAGAAGGCCCAATTCGCGTCGGTAGTCCTGGCCAGAAAGCTGCAGTTTGGGTTCAGTTTGAGTTGATAAATTAAAATTAGTAAAGCAGTAAGGACTACTACTAAGTTCGTCAATAAACCCGATTGCTTTTATGGATGCTCTGTCGCCAGGGTTATA
This sequence comes from Agriterribacter sp., assembly GCF_035445465.1. Lineage (NCBI taxonomy): Bacteria > Pseudomonadati > Bacteroidota > Chitinophagia > Chitinophagales > Chitinophagaceae > Agriterribacter > Agriterribacter sp. The sequence goes on along the minus strand of NZ_DAOMQT010000001.1, from coordinate 71,640 downwards.
TGAAAGTCTGTAGGGCTCAATTTGGTTTGTATCCTTAATTACAGTGTAATGCACGTTTGCACCTTGCGAACCCGGTGAACAATTCAGAAGTGTCAAAAAGATGAAGTATAGAGAAATTCGCATGATGGTTTTAATGGAATTTAATGTTGAAGGCTTGGTGGCGGGCTGATATTCAATAGGCGTCATACCAGAACGTCGGCCGATTGAAAAACTACAGCCGAATGTAAATACAAAAAGCTGCTATTTATTCGTCTGCTGTAAGTGTTGCTGATGACCTACTGATATACAGACAAGCACCGTGGCAGGAGTCTGGATAAAAAGAAGCCGTTTTAATAGCAACGAACAACTTTGTGGTGGCATCGGCTCTTTTTATGTATTGCCGAACCGGGCCATTGATGAATACAGGCGATTTTTGTTTCTGATCTATTTCACCACTTTTATTACTCCTTTCATGGTTTGCCAGTGACCCGGAAAAGAGCAAATGAAAGGATAATCTCCGGGTTTGTCAGGCACTGTAAAATCGAGTCTGAAATTTTCACCGCTATTTACCAGTGGCGTAGCGAATAGCACTTCGGGCATTTGGGGTACAAAACTTTTTTCATACCCATCTTTTTGCGCTGCCATGGCTTCTGCCGCCTTGCCTACTTTTTCGGAACTGCCCGGTTTTATTATTACAACATTGTGGGGCATCCCATCTGCATTTTCAAAAATAAGTGCAACCTCGGCACCCGCCTTAACCGTAATGGACGTTTTATCAAAAGCCATTCGGGCAGGTACTGCGCTCAGGCGAAGTACTGTTTTTCCGGGAATGGAAATTGCTGCGTTTTTTGTTCTTTCAACAGGCGCTTGCATGTTTTTTCTGAAATTACTTACTGCTGTTACATCTTTTAATTCGTTGTAATCCTTTTCTGTAAGCGCTTTGTATCCATATTTCGGCCAGGCCGGATCATCGGTGATAAAGCCGGGAACCTGCAATTCCTTTTCATTTGAAAGTGAGCCTAACAAATAACGGGCTTTTGCGGGTTCGTTGAACAAAAAGTTCTTATCTTTTTTAAACATGGCCATCCATACAGGCTTTAAGTGCCTGAAAGACTCTTTTAGTGCATAGTCAATGTAATCGTCAACCGGCAGCGTTGTTGTTGCCAGCAAAGCGTTTAATGTATTTTCGGTATTATAATGACTTAATGATATAATGGCCTGCAATCTTACTTTCGCAGAACTGTCCTGGGACAAGGCAATCAATTTATTTTCTGCATCTTTTATATCCGTTCTCCAGTAAAATAAAACTCTTGTAGCGGCAGTTTTTATATACGGATTTTTGCTTTGCAATAATTCGTTCAGCAATTGTTCATAAGGATGATTGAATTGCTGGTATACCCATAGCGCCTCCAGTTTGTTTTGTTCGTACTCCTTATCATTGCCATCGAGACCGGCGGTCCATTTCTCTAATGCCGGAATAACCGTTTCAGCGGGCAGTTGCCTGAGCTGCGTTCTGGTGGTGTACCTGTGCCTGTCTTCGTATACTTTTAGCTGATCAAGTAATTGTTCTATCGAAAGTTTGGTAAGATCAACCGGCGTTAATAATTTTTTATGTTTATAGGTCAGTCGCCATATTCTCCCATGTGTATGATCTCTCAGCGGATCACGCAAAGCTCTTTCACCATGATTGATGATTGGATTGTACCAGTCTACTATATACAATGCGCCATCGGGGCCAAACCGCAGATCAACCGGGCGGAAATTGGGATCTGTGGATTGCAATAAAGGTTCTGTTTCATGGGCGATGATGCCGCTGCCATCTTCGTGTACACGGTGCTGTTTGATGCCCTGGAAGCCAATGAAGGTGTTGAACAGCACATTGCCCTGCACGTCATCGGGGAAATGCCTGCTTGAAATGATCTCGGTACCGCAGGTTTTGGGCTTTGCGGCGGAAGTTAAAAAGTCCCTCATGCCGGTATGCTTTACAGGATAAGTGCTGGCAACAGAAAGCGGGGGAGCGAAATAGTTCATTCCGGTAGAAACATCACTTATAATTTGTGTTCCGTTTCGCAAAAAAACATGCCCCCATGGATTGGCATATGGATAAGAAACGTAGGGCTCTAATTTTTGTGTTTCAGGTTCAAAACGCCATGTAACGCCATAGTCTCCTCTTTGAGGCCCATAAGGCGTTTCAACCTGCGAATGGAGGAAAGTGCCGGTATGCCAGTACAACGCACCATCCGGTCCCCATGTATAGGTATCTATGGAATGATGCACGTCTTCCGTTCCAAATCCGTGCAGTATGATCTCTTTCTGATCTGCTTTTCCATCCCCGTCTGTATCTTTTAAAAACAAAATATTCGGCGGCTGCGATACGTATACGCCTCCATTGCCCAGCTCTATACTGGTGGGCATGTATAAGCTGTCTGCAAAAATGGTTTCTTTATCGGCTATGCCATCGCCATTGCTGTCTTCCAGCACAACAATTTTATCATTGGGTTGTGCGCCCGGCAGGTATTGAGGGTAGGAAGCCATATCGGCAACCCATAGCCTGCCTTGCGGGTCGAACGTTATTTTTACGGGATTGCTGATAGAAAAATCAACTTCGGAAGCAAAAAGATTGATCTCGTATCCTTCCGGTAAAATAAACTGATCAGCAGATGGTGCGGTAAGCGCCGCTTTATCTATTGGTATAAATTGAATGGTATCATTTAATATGTTATCTGCCTGCACAAAGTGACCGGCATCATTTGTTTTGCTTTGCGCCCACACGATACTGTCTAACCGGGTAACCATGTTATTTAATTTTGCCAGCTCACCGGGATAGGAGATGGGCCCGCCGGGCGGCTGCACCCAGGGTTCCTTACGCCTGCCTACAATGTATTCGCTGTTTACCGCCCTGTATAAATAAAAGAACTGCTGATTTTTCTGATCAATCAGTTTTTTCAGATTGATGGAATAATTATCAGTTTCCCATGCTGAAACCTGAAGCCCTAATGATTTTGCCATTACCTCGCTCACCGCTTTGTATCCTTTATCGTTAAGATGAATACCGTTAATGGTAACGGAATCGGCGCCTGCCGCCATTTTTTTTGAAGACTCAAAAAGATTGATGAAAGGGATACCTAATTTTTGTGCAACTTCCTGCATGCCTTTTGTATAGAGGGCAAGGTTTTTATTATGTGCTGCCGGGTCGGGCAAAAAACCGCCCAGCTTTTCATGAGCGATGGGAGATACCAGTATAATTTCCGGCGGTGTATTGCCATTGTACTTTTGCTGCTGCATGTGCTGCAGGTAAGCGGATAGCTGTTGTTTAAAGCTGTCAAGACTATCGGGTCCTTTAAACGCTTCATTCAAACCATAGCAGGCAAAAATGATATCCGCTTTCAGCTTTGCCAGGTATTCATCCTGGGAGGGAAAGTTTAAAGGGCGGGATTGCATATTGATCTCATCCGCGCTCCATCCCAGGTTTCTTACGGTAAGGTCCCGGTCGGGGAAGCTTGCATACAATAATGGCTCAAAGTAGTTGTAGTTCTGCAACCGCTCCGCGAAAGTGTTTCCTATAAAAACGATGTGGCTGTTGGACTGAGGGTTAAGCTGGTGAACTACACGCACTTTTGTGGAGCAGGAAAATAAAAGGAAAGTGTAAAAGAATAATGTATGGTAAGGGAGCCGGGACATATATTTCCTGAGCATAAACGTAATTAGATTAATGGTAGCGCCTGTTTCCCCGTGAACTTGCGCAATATAAAAATGATTTCCCCGGGAAGATAGAACAATAGCAATAAACAGGTATCCTGTACATACATGTTGAACAATATTTCAATATCGTATTCCTTCTGACAGATCTGTTTCAGCAGATTATTTACCACTTCATCAGCTCCTCCGCCGTAAAAGGTTGCTGCCGTTCATTCCAGTGCTGCCGTATCTTTAATACTTCATCGCTTGTTATGCCGGAGGCGTTGTTGTTCCAGCTCTTCCTGATATAGCTCAGCACCTGTGCAATGGTTTCATCTGTAATGTCTTTATTCTGCGCAAGCCCGGGCATATCACCGCTGATCTCGGGTGATTTGTATAGTTTTTTGTTCACCTTAACCGGTCCGGTTAACCCGTACAATACAATGGCGATCAGCTTATCCTTGTCGCCCGTTACCCAATCTGAATTGTTCAGCGGGGGAGCCAGCGCGGCTATACCATTGCCGTCTTCGCCATGACAGGTTTGGCAGGTGGAGTTAAACAAGCTGATGCCCGCGGGGAATTGTTTCCTGAACAGGGCCGTATCTTTTCTGATGGGTTTGCTATTGATATTGGCAATTGTTTTTTTGAGCTGTTGTATAATGGCAAGATTCGAATCTGCAGGAGCGGGTGCGAGCTTTTGATAAAACACAGCTTCACGGTTCTCCAGGTTGCTGATTACAGCATCGCTTACGAATGGATTGCCAGCGTAAGTTTTTGCAAGGGCCATTAGCATATCATCGGCTATGGATTTATTAAAAGGCCCGATAGCCCGTATGCCAAAAGCAATATAGGGCGCGGCAATGCTGTCGTTACTGCTTATCATTTGCTGCAGCACCGGCACAAACTGTTTGTAATTGGTTTTGTTTACTACGAATGGCAGCGTGGCAATAGCCTGTACCCTGATCTTATCATTGCTGTGCTGCGTGAGTGGCAATACCTCTTCCGCCTGCAATACTCCCATACCCTCTAAGGTCCAAAGCGAATGAATAAGCGTTAAGGGATCATCCGTTTTTTTAAGATTGTTGCGCAATACGGGTACGGCTTTTGTAAGCTTTCCGTCTACCAGCATTTGTTGTGCCTTATCTCTTATCCATCCGTTAGGCGACTGCAGGAGTGCGGCGAGTTTCACGGGGTCGTGAGGCATCACTACCGGCTTCAATGACGCGCCTTCCGGAACTACCTTATAGATACGGCCGCAGTTCAGCGGTTGGGAAAGCGACCGCCCGCTGATCTCTTTTTTCAGGTAATCGGTTAAATAAAATTTATGCTGGATGATGCCTCTATACATATCCGTTATGTACAGGGCGCCGTCGGGGCCATTATACAAATTTACCGGCCGGAAACGTTCATCAATGCTCGTAAGAAATTCTTTTCCTGCATAGGCCTGCTTCCCTTTAATAACATAGCCATCTTCCTCCAGTATATTTCTCTTGATAAGGTTCGCCGAAGGTTCTGCAACAAAAGCATTGTTGTGATAGGCTGCTTTAAATAGCCCGCCCCGGTAAATAACGGGGCCGCAGGCAGCGGTAAAGTTTACTAAGCGTAAGCTGTCGTCGAGGATGTTTTCCATATAACCCCTGTTTACACCGGGTGTGGGACGCGCGGGATATACCCGGTTGCTTTCTACTATTTTTACATTGTATCCCGCCAGGCTGCGCTGGTTGACATTACCCGTTCCGGTGGCCGGCAGGAAATAGTCGCCCAATAAATTCTGTGAATTATTATTGTAGAACAACCGGCCGTAATCATCCTGCGTTATCCCCCATTGCCCGCGAAAGCGCGTCCACTCCGTAAGCCAGTACCCGTTTTTCTTCCTGTACCTCTTTTCAGTATTGGCACTGTATATCCAGTTATCCATGGCTCTCATTAAGCCATTGGCATCATGTTCCACATTGTTGCCGGAAGTATATGCTGCATCTACCAAAACTTTTTTACCCGGACGGTCGTGCTTTATTTCAACATACCAGAGCTCAGGAGGTGCCGCCACCAGGATGCCATCTTCTATTAAGCATATGGCTCTTGGCAATACCAATGAATCCATAAACACTTTCCTGTTATCTGCAACGCCGTCTCCGTTCTTATCTTCTAATATTACAATCTTACCATTAGGACGGTCTTCACCTGTACCGGATGTGTCGGGCATATACCCTTCCATTTCCAGCGCCCATATTCTTCCTTTATCATCGAAGGTTAACGCAATGGGTGTGCTGATAAGGGGTTCGGCGGCTACAAGCTGTACTTCAAAGCCTTCTTCCACTTCCATTGCCGCAAGCGATTTTTCAGGCGATAGTACCGGGGATTGACTTATTATCTCTTTCCGTTCAAGTGAATCTAATGGGGTGGGCTTTATACCCGGGCCTTTACCGGAATGGCAGCCCGCCAATAAACAAACAACTATAAAACAAGAAAAGCATTGAATTATTCTTCTGATCATTTTTACCAATTCCTTAATTAAATTGCCACAGATTCGCAGATTAATATACCCTGTATAAAAACCTGCGGATCTGTGGCTAAAAGATCATGCCATTATATCATCGTTAACCTCGAAATCTTTACTATACTTCATTTGGTACGATGTACGGTGGACGGTATACCCGGGTAAGCATGGCATCCGCTTCCGTATCATTTACAAATTTTTCATTGTCCCTGTTGCCGCCCATAAATTTCAGATCGCGGTTGAGGCGGTAAGAAATGTTGGCTAATAAAGGAAGCGATGATGAGAAGAAGCCTTCATTGATGTCGCAATGCAGATCATTATTATTGCCTGAGCGTATGGCGTCAATAAAATTGGCATAATGTTCAGTGCCTCCCGGGGGCGTTCTTGGGTCAACCGGCTTTTTGGCGTCTGTTTTTTGCGAACCGGCAAAAGGCTTGTCTTCCCTTTTGCGGAATGCTTTCCATGTGCCGCCATCTAATTCAAGATAACCTTCCGTACCATAAAACATATTGCCAATGCGGATATCAAGACTTGACTCTCCATTAGAATACCTGCCGCGGGTTTCAAACTCCAGCATCTTCCCGTCTTCGTATTTGAAAATGGAAGTTTGGGTATTGGGCGTTTCCTGCGCGCATTCTTTAGGGTCAATACCATATATGCCACCATGCGAATAAATGGAAACAGGGTGTTCATTTTTATTGAGTCCCCAACGGGCGATATCAAACTGGTGCGGTCCCTGGTTCCCGGTATCACCATTGCCGGTATCCCAGAACCAATGCCAGTTATAATGTCCTTTCTTCTCATTATAGGGCCGGTAAGTAACGGGGCCTAACCAGCGGTCGTAATGAAGCGTAGCGGGGGGCGTGCTGTCTTTGGCTATGCCGAAAGAATCACGTGGCTTAATGCAAAGTCCTCTTGCCATAAATACATCGCCGATACCGCCATCGTGCAGAAATTTCATGGCTTCCATTACATTGCTGATGGAGCGGTTCTGAAATCCTACCTGAACACGCCTGTCGTATTTTCGGGCGGCTTCAATCATTTTACGCCCTTCCCATACATCGTGCGATGCGGGTTTTTCTACATATACATGTTTCCCCGCCTGGCAGGCCCAAATGGTGCCCAGGGCATGCCAGTGATTGGGTGTTGCAAACGAAACCGCGTCTATTTCCTTGTCGTCGAATACTTTGCGCATATCCCACTCCGTTAGTGGCTTTTCGCCCATCTTATCGCTCACTATCTTAGCCCTGGAGTCAAACCACTGTTCATCCGCATCACAAATTGTTTTAAGCCGGATATTACGGCTGGTTTTAAGCGCGCACCAGTTATTGATATGGGTTTGTCCCTGTCCGTGAATGCCTATAACCGCTATGTTAAGCCGCTCATTAGCGCCGGGTATGGCGGCATACGATTTAGCGCTTAAGCCCATAGCGGTGATACCGATACCTGCACCGGCCATAGCTGATTTTTTAATAAACTCCCTTCTCGGGTAATTTTTTTGCATGGTTGTTTTGTTTTTTTATATGAACAAATCGTTTTTTATTGGAATTAGCCTGCCTGCCCTGCACCCTGAAACTTGCACCCTGTAACTCTTTACCTTCGCTGTGCTTTGGCGGTCATTTCGTTAAACACCGCCAGTTGTTCTTTCATGGCTAGTATCCTGTCCTGGGGTTCGGTACGGGCTTCTAAAAGTATCCACCCGTTATATTTTATACCGGTAAAAAGATTCATGAGTTGCTGGTAGGGATACTCGTTAGTATTCAATTCGCGTACATGAACAGTATCTCCGAACCATTTTTTTACTGAATTAAAATTGGCTTCCAGCCCGGGAGGGAGGAGGTCTTCGGGATTGCAGTTCCAGCAGATCTTTACATTGGGTTCGGTAACCTGTTCAAAAATAGCTTTCATGTTAGGAATTTCCTGCGTAAGGTTACCGTGCACTTCCACCCGCACCAATTGCCCGAGATTTTTTGCAAATTTTCCCACTTCATTAAAAGAGGAGGCTATTTGTGCAATTGTTTTTTCTTTGGGAACAGCAGCCGGCAGGTTATTGGGTTTTACTTTTATGCCTGTGGCCCCAATATCTTTACAAAGCTGTATGTATGCTTTTGTTTGTTCAATATTTTTTTTCAGTTCAGCAGGGTCGGGACTGTGATATTCAAAATTAGAACCATAGCCGATACAGGTAACCGGGCTGTTGGCAAAGCGTTTCTTCACCTCTGCCCGTTCTGCCGCAGACAGATTGATCTCAACCTTATGTGCATGCTGGGTTCTGAGCTCAACGCCCCATAAGCCCGTTTTTTCACAATTGGCAAGTAGTGTGGGTAAATCCCAGTCTCTTCCCCACTGGTAAGTTACCAATCCAAACCGCATTTTGGGACCGGCATTGTAAAAGCTGCTTAATGTTCCGGCGGCGGTTAATCCTAAGCCCGCAATAGTGGTTTTGCGTAAGAAATCACGGCGTGACAGGTCTTTCATTTTTTCCTGGTGGGGATTTTTATTGATTATTTATTTTTTATGACTATGTTGGTGCTTATAACAGATAAACAGGAACGGTTTCCTATCCTGGATTTTATTTTTATAATTAAAGTTAAATGAAAAATATATTAAAAATCACAAAGCCACAACTATGTGTTGTTGTGATGCTGATTATTGGCAGCTTTGCTTACGCGCAAAAAGCAACATTAGCATTTGGAAAAGTGAAGCCGCTTAATACGATTACTTCAGGTTTAAATGAGGGCACTCCCATACAATGGATCAATGTAAATACAGCGGAAGATACGTGGTCGTTAAAAGATGACATTCTTATTTGTAAGGGCTTGCCCATTGGTGTAATGAGAAGTGAAAGACAGTTTGAGAATTTCATTATGCATGTTGAATGGAAGCATATGGAGGCGGGAGGGAACTCGGGCGTGTTTGTATGGAGCAGCGCCCGCCCTGGCAGCAATCGCCTGCCGGATGGCGTGGAGGTACAAATGCTGGAGTTAGACTGGGTGAAGCTGAATAAGCAAAATGGCGTTACACCGCCTATCGCTTATGTGCATGGCGAGCTTTTTGGCGTGGGTGGAGTAACCACTACTCCCGATAATCCGCGCGGCGAGCGCAGTAAATCTATTGAGAACCTGTGTAAAGGCCGCGGCGAATGGAATACCTACGATGTGGTGTGCGTGGATGGTGTGATCAAACTTTCCGTAAATGGAAAATTTGTTAATGGCGTGGCACATGCATCTCAAAAAAAAGGTTACCTGTGCTTAGAATCGGAAGGTGCCCTTATCCATTTCCGCAACCTGCAAATTATTGAGCTTCCGCCGGGAGTAACGGCTGCAAGCCAGGCCGCGCCGTTGTTTGAAGCTAAGGATTGATAAACATTAACCTTTATTAACCTCTGTTCTTTTTATTATAGTATGGTTGAAGCTATCTTTGGCGGCATCTGGCTTGTGGTGAATGATTACAGATAACCCTACAATACTATAATGAAACCCGGTATTCTGATTTTTATATTGCTGATTAGCTTTTCCATAGCAAGTATTGCCCAAACAAACCGTACGGTACGGGGTAAGGTATACGACAGCAGCCATGTGGTTTTACCCGGCGCAACGGTAATGCTTATTCCCGATGCAGGTAAAGACACTTTAAAAACAGTAACGGACAAAACCGGGCAGTTCATTTTTTTACAGGTGGCAACAAAAAGATTTACATTAAAGATTACCAATGCAGGGCTGGAAGATGTGATCAACGCGTATGACGTTGAAGAAGGCAAATCCGATTTTAATATTGGCAGTATTACCATGCTGCCCGCTTTCCAAACACTGCAGGAAATAGTGATCAGCCCGCCGCCGGTTGTTATTAAGGAAGATACCATTGAATTCCGGGCGGATTCTTTTAGGGTAAGGCCCAATTCATCGGTGGAGGATCTTTTAAAAAAGCTGCCGGGTCTGGAGGTAGATAAGGATGGCAATATTACCGCGCAGGGTAAAACGGTAACTAAAATTAAAGTAAATGGCAAAGACTTTTTTGGCGGCGATCCCAAAACCGCTTCCCGCGAATTGCCGGCAGATATTATAGACAAAGTGCAGGTGGTGGACGATTACGGTGAACTTGCTGCTGCATCGGGTATTAAGGATGGCGATCCGGATATCATCATTAACCTCCAGCTAAAGAAAGATAAGAACCAGGGCGTATTTGGCCGCGCTTCCGCCGGGTACGGTACGGATGACCGTTACCAGGGTACCCTGAATGCTAACGTGTTCAGGGAAAGCACACAGCTTTCCGTTCTGGGGAATATGAATAATATTAATCAGAACCTCTTTAATTTCAGTGGTAATGCAGGCGGCGGCAACAGGGGCGGCGGTGGCGGAAGAGGCGGCGGAGGAGGAAATTCAGGGGGCGGTGATGGCGGCTCTTCAGATACCAATGCGGATCAGAATGGCATTACCGATAATAAATCCATCGGGGCTAATTTCAGAACGGATTTCAAAAACAAGAAAGGTTCTTTTTACGGTAACTATAGCTTTGCCAACCGCAACACGGTTACCTTACGTAATACCTCGCAGGAGAATTTCTTTGGTGACGGCTCATTCGTCAATAATAAAAACAGCCTTTCCGATAACATTAATAATAATCACCGCGCCAATCTCAATTTTGAATACAATTTCGATTCGCTGAATTATCTTAAGGTGAGCCCCAACTTTTCTTACGGGTATTCCAATAGCAGGAGTAACAGCGATTTTAATTATTGGGAAGATAATATATTTAAAACGCAGGAAGGATATAACGGGGATACGGTTCACCGGAAAACGCCCAATTTCAGCGGAGACATCAATTATAATCACCGCTTCAGAAAAAGGGGCAGGAACTTTTCGGTTAATATCGGGCTGGGCACTTCTTCCGTGTTAAGTGATGACGATAAGATCAACTTTACACGGGAATTCCTGAAGGCGGGTGGGTATTCGGATGCTTATCTCGACCAGTTGATCACACAGGATAATAACAATTATAACTACGGCATCCGCGCCACCTACACGGAACCGGTTGCCAGCAACAGGTTCCTTGATATCAGCTACGCCTATAATAACTCGTATGTGAAAAATGACCGCCGCACTTTCGACCGCGACGCCCTCGGCAGTGCCCTTTCTTTTAACGACAGTCTTAGCAATGCGTATGAAAATACCTTTATCAATCAAAGAGCAGGGGTTAGCTTACGCACGGTTAATAAAAAATATAATTATAGCGTAGGGTTAACAGTGCAGCCTATGGAGATCAACGGCTATTCTATTACCAAAGACAGCGCATATACACCGCAACGGAGAATAAGCGTGGCGCCTTCCGCAAGGCTTTCCTACAATTTTTCCCGGACCAAACGGCTGAATATGAACTATAATGCCAACTACGAGCAACCCTCTTTTGACCAGTTGCAGCCGGTTAAGGATGTATCTAACCCGCAATACCAAACCCAGGGTAACCCCAATCTGCGGCCGGCATTCAACCATAATTTCCGTGCTTTTTTTAATAATTTTAATTATACAAGCGGCCGCACCATGTTTGTGGGGATGAGGGGAAATATGATCAATAACCGGATTGTAAATAATAATATGCGGATAGACAGCAGCGGCGCGCAGTTAAGCATGCCTGAAAATGTAAAGGGCAACTACAGCTTATCCGGTTTTTATAATTATGCGCAGCCTTTCCGGAACAGGAAATACGTTGTTTCCTTAAATGGAAATGTAAATTATAATCATGATGTTGGACTGGTAGACAGCAAAAAGAACATCGGTAATAACTGGGTTGCCACCCAGCGGCTGAATCTTGAATTTAATTATAAAGAATGGCTTGAGTTAAACTTTAGCGGGGCTTACAGTCTTAATTCCACAAAATACACCCTCTCCCAAAATGGTGAACGCCTTGGTTCAGACGCATGGACATTGAGGAGTAATATGCGCATGGATATCCCGGGGGGACTGATACTGCGTTATGATATCAATTATCTTATTAATAACGGACTGGCATCCACTGTAAATGGCAATCCCACCTTATTCAATGCTTCTATTGAGAAAACCATCTTTAAAAAGAAGAATGGTTTTATACGGGTATCGGGGTTTGATATTTTTAACCAGAATACCAATATCAGCAGGCAGGTAACCGGCAACTCCATTATAGACAGCAGGGTAAACCGGCTTACCCGTTATTTCATGCTTACTTTTTCTTACCGGCTGATGCAGTTTAAAAGCGGGCAGCAAACCACTGAACAGAGCGGGGAAACAGGTCCGGGACGGGGAGGAAGAAGAGGAGATCGTCAGTGGTGAGGAGGAGGTATGAGGTAGAAGGTGTAAGGTGTAAGGTGTAAGGTATAAGGTATAAGGTATAAGGTATGATTAGCGAAAGTACCGGTACACCATAAGTTTAAAAATACGAAGCCGGAATTTCGAAATTCGAAAAGAAGAACCAAAAACCCAATCACAAAAACATATAAAACTCAAACCCGAAGCCAAAAGTCTTAAATCCGAAGCGAATACAACCATAACAATAAACGTAAACTAAAACAAAAAATCCGTTGCCCCATCAGGGGATTGCCTACTGCCGGTAGGCAGGCTTCGACCCCTTAAAAATAATACACATCATTCAAATTGGTTTGGGAACTCGCAATGACGGGTAAAATCCGAAGCGGGATGCAACTATAAACTATAAACCATAAACCACAAATAACAAACCATAAGCGCATATTAAAACGAACATCCTATCCTGAGCCCGGTGCCTGCAACCTCCAACTTGTATCCTGTACCCTGCAACTTGTATCCCGCAACTTGCTTCCCCCTATGGTTTTTTCACGCAATTCAAATACCTTTGCGGTCATTTTGCGATAACCTGTAAGGAATAACAGGTTGTTATTCAATTAACTAATTATCAATCAACTACTTAACTTTTTAATATGGCCGGCGCCTTAAAAGAAGTTCGTAACCGGATCAAAAGCGTTCAAAGTACGCAGCAAATAACCAAGGCCATGAAAATGGTAAGTGCGGCAAAACTACGCCGTGCCCAGGATGCTATTATTCAAATGCGTCCTTATGCCAAAAAGCTGCAGGAGATGCTCAGCAATTTAGTGAGTAATACAGATGGTGATAGCAGCGGGGATCTGGCTGCCGAACGGCCGGTGGAAAAAGTATTGCTGATCGTTATTTCCTCCGACCGCGGTTTATGCGGCGCCTATAATGCCAATGTTATTAAGCTTGCCCGTTCTGTAGCGCAGGAAAAGTATCCTTCGCAAATGGCAAAAGGCAATATCAACATTTGGCCTGTAGGAAAAAAGGCGTTTGATTTTTTTCAGAGAGGAAGTTTTAAAGTAAATCCCGCCTATAAAGATGTATTGCAGCATATTTCTTTCGAACACATTCAGCAGGTAGCCCAGGATGCCATAGAAGCTTTTGCAAAAAAAGAATTTGATGTGGTAGAAGTGGTTTACAGTGAGTTCAGGAACGCGGCCACACAGCGATTTACCGTAGAAAGATTTTTGCCTATTCCAAAAGCGGAAAATAAAGACGGTAAAACAACCAAAGCAGATTTTATTTTTGAGCCTGATAAAGAAGCCCTCATAGCGGAACTGATGCCTAAGATATTAAATACCCAGTTATATAAAGCAGTGCTTGATGCCAATGCCAGCGAGCATGGGGCAAGAATGACGGCCATGGATAAGGCCAGTGAAAACGCGAACGAATTGCTGAAAAGTCTCCGTATTTCTTATAACAGGGCAAGACAGGCTGCTATTACCACCGAGCTTACCGAAATTGTGAGCGGCGCTGCTGCATTGCAGGGGTAGTTACCGGTTTATACAATAGTATGGATTTACCGCGCTGATTAAACTATTTGAATCTTCAAATTTTCCTAAGAGGGATACATGGAAATTTCACAGATCATATTACATATAGAGGCGCTGATATTTGCCAGCGAAAAACCACTCACCAGCATAGAGCTGGTTGACCTGGTAAACAATGCGCTGGGATTTATTGAAGACCGGGCCACCTTAGACCAGGTAGAATCGGCCATAGAAGGCATACGGGAAAAATATGCCACGGAATTTTATCCTTTTGAGGTACGGCAAAGCGGCGGTGGCTGGCAATTTTTGACCAAGGGCGATTTTCATAAAACCATTGCCCAGCTAAATGGGGATAAATTTTTAAAGCGGTTATCAGCCGCCGCCATGGAAGCCCTGGCCATTATCGCATATAAGCAACCCATCACCAAAGGTGAAATAGAATCTATACGGGGTGTAAACTGCGATTATGTGATACAGAAATTACTCGAAAAGGAATTGGTGGTAATTACAGGCAGGGATGAAGCATTGCCCGGAAAACCTTTAATATATGCTACCTCCCGTTCCTTTATGGATTATTTCGGCATTAATTCGGCCGAAGATCTTCCCCGGATAAAGGAAATATTGGCCGACCAGGTAGTGGAACCTACATTAGTAAACGCCCGCCATTTTGAGGTGGAAGCCGAAAGCAATTTAGTAGTGGCTGAAAATGGTGAGCTGGTGCAGCATACCACACTTACTATTGAAGGAGAAACAGAAGCAGAAGTAGTACGGGATGAACCAACTGCAGGCGAAGCGGGAGATGTAGCTGACGAAGATGCAGCAACAGATGATACAGTAACCGCTGGCCCCGGTACAACGGAAGATGGAACTGACAGTAACCTTGATACAGACACCCGTACTGGCGAAGAAGAGAATGATGATGATGGAACAGACCGGGATACCTGATACACAATGCAAATCGCTCCTGTTTTAGCCATACTTTCATTCTCCTCCGAAAATCTTAATTTAGCCCACCGGTTAGCTAAATATTGTTGAAAATTTGCGCATGCCCTATTCATCCAAAACCTCCTTTCAGTTAAAACAAGCCATACAGGCTGTGCAGGAAGAAAAATTACAGGAGCTATTACGATACCTTCAGCAAAAATCTCCCTTTTATAAAGAAGTATTTGCAAAGCATCATATTAATATAGCACAGATCAGTTCAGTAGCCGGCATGGCTCATATTCCCCCTACGTTAAAAGAAGACCTGCAGCAGCGCAATGATGATTTTCTTTGTGTGAGCCGTGATAAGATCATTGAATATACTTCCACCTCGGGTACACTGGGCAGTCCGGTTACCGTTGCGCTAACCGAAAGCGACCTGCAGCGGCTGGCATACAATGAGTATGCTTCTTTTGTTTGCGCCGATGGAAAAGCAACCGATGTGTACCAGTTGATGCTTACGCTCGACAGGCAATTTATGGCTGGCATGGCCTATTATTCGGGCATCCGGAAATTAGGCGCGGGCATTATACGTGTGGGGCCGGGTGTTCCTTCCCTGCAATGGGAAACCATATTCAGGCTAAAGCCCACGGCTATAGTGGGTGTTCCTTCCTTTATATTAAAATTGATTCATTACGCCACCGAACACGGGATAGACATCAATAACAGTTCGGTAAAAAAGGCAATCTGCATTGGCGAAAATATAAGGAATACCGATTTTTCATTGAATGTATTAGGCAAAAAAATAACGGAAGCATGGAAGATCAGCTTATATTCTACCTATGCTTCCACCGAAATGCAAACCGCGTTTACAGAATGCGGCGCCGGTAAAGGCGGTCATCATAACCCCGAGCTGGTAATAGTGGAATTATTGGACGAAAATAACCGCCAGGTGCCGCCGGGCATACCAGCTGAGGTAACCATCACCACATTGGGCGTGGAAGGGATGCCACTGCTGCGTTATAAAACAGGTGATATCTGCATGTTTTTTGAAGAACCCTGTAGCTGTGGAAGAAATACCATCAGGCTGTCTCCTGTTATCGGCCGAAAAAAGCAGATGATCAAGTTTAAAGGCACAACGCTTTTTGCCCCTGCTTTGTTCGATTTGCTGAATGGAATGGAAGATATAAAAGATTATGTGACAGAAGTATATTCCAATGAAATAGGAACAGATGAAGTATTGCTGCACCTGCTGCCGGTACGCTATAGTGAAGCATGCGATCATAAAATACGGGCCTACCTCCAGGCCAAGCTACGGGTAACGCCACATATTAAATACATTACCGCGGAAGAGATGCAGGGCATGCAGTTTCCGGAAATGGGGAGAAAGGCGGTGAAGTTTATAGACAGGCGATGAACAAAAATTTGATACATTTACCAATATTTATTTTTTTTGCGGTCGCGAGTACTTTAAAATAATCTTCGGGCAATGATAAATGTAGGTGGCAGAACGCTTTCTTTAGAAGACTTTTCTGAGATCATATTTAATAACGGAAAAATTAATTTAAATACCCTGGCGCTTGAAAAGATGGAAGCCGGCTTTCATTTTCTCACGCACTTCTCGGATCAGAAGCTTATTTACGGCATCAATACCGGTTTTGGCCCCATGGCACAATACAAGGTAAGCACCGAAAATGTGCTGCAGCTCCAGTACAATCTTATCCGAAGCCACAGTTCCGGCAGCGGTGCATACCTTGCCCCGGAGCTGGTAAAAGCGCTGATGCTGGCCCGGCTGAACAGCTTAATGCAGGGTTATTCGGGCGTGCATACCGATGTAGCCGTAGTGCTTAAGGAACTGATCAATAATAATATTACACCCTGCATTTTTGAGCATGGGGGTGTGGGCGCCAGTGGGGATCTTATTCAGTTGGCGCACCTGGCATTAGTGCTTATCGGGGAAGGTGAAGTGATCGTAAACGGCCAGCCCCGGCCTACAGCCGAAGTATTAAAGCAATTCAATATTACCCCGCTGCGTGTGCATATCCGGGAAGGGCTTGCCATTTTAAACGGTACATCGGCCATGACGGGCATCGGGCTGCTTAATATTATACAGGCCAAAAAACTGTTGCAATACGCGGTGATGCTTTCTGCAATGACCAACGAAGTGGTGGAAGCATACGATGATCATTTTTCGTACGAGCTGAATGTTGTGAAAAAGCACAGGGGACAAAACAATGTGGCAGCCATGCTGCGGGATGTATTAAAGGACAGTAAGCTTATTCGCAGCCGTTCCGAACATTTGTATAATCCTGAAAACATCAGGCACGATGTATTTGAAGATAAAGTGCAGGAGTATTATTCGCTCCGCTGTGTTACCCAGGTGCTGGGACCTATTTTAGATACCATTGAACAGGCGGAAAAAATAGTGGTGGATGAGCTCAATTCGGTAAATGATAATCCGGTGATTGATCATGAAAATCATAATATTTTTCATGGCGGTAATTTTCACGGCGACTATGTATCGCTGGAGATGGATAAGCTGAAAACCGCTGTTACAAAGTTGTCTATGCTCTCGGAGCGGCAATTGAATTATTTACTGAACAATAAGCTCAATGAAAAATTCCCGCCCTTTGTAAACCTCGGTGTGCTTGGATTAAATTTCGGAATGCAGGGTATGCAGTTTACTGCCACCTCCACCGTGGCAGAGAACCAAACGCTTTCTTTTCCCATGTATGTGCACAGCATCCCTAATAATAATGATAACCAGGATATTGTAAGCATGGGCTGTAATGCCGCGCTGATGACTAAGAAGGTTATTGAAAATACTTTTGAAGTGCTTGCCATACAAATGATCACGGTGCTGCAGGCAATTGATTACGCGGAATGTGTTGAAAAATTATCTCCCGCAACAAAGGAAATGTATACAACCGTCAGAAAAATATTTCCCAAATTTATTGATGATAAACCCCGTTACCGGGAACTGGAGCAGGTGGCAACTCATTTCCGTCAAAATCCTGTCGTTTTTTTTGAAGCACATCTTACAGAACAGGCTGCAATTCATTAGCCTTTGATTCAAATACAGTATTTTACAACAAATTTATACAGGATCAAATGAAATGCGCATTAGTTACAGGCGGTTCAAGAGGTATTGGCAGGGCGATATGCATAAAGCTGGCGGCTATGGGCTACCATGTACTTATTAATTATAAAGACAACCGGGAAGCGGCCGAAATAACGCTTGCATCGCTTCATGAAAAAGGTGGTGATGGCGAAGTACTTAAATTTGATGTAGGCAATAAGGAGGAGGTAGCCGAGGCGCTGGGCGGGTGGATAGCAGCGCATACGGAAAACAGGATAGAAGTGCTGGTGAACAATGCAGGGATAAAAGAAGACGTGTTACTGATGTGGATGAAAGACGAGCAGTGGAACAACGTGATCAATACCAGTCTGAACGGTTTTTTTTACGTTACAAAGCTGGTATTGCAGGATATGCTGATGCAGAAATACGGAAGGATCATCAATATCGTTTCCTTGTCGGGGTTAAAAGGGCTGCCCGGACAAACCAATTACTCGGCTGCCAAAGGCGGTGTAATTGCGGCAACCAAAGCGCTGGCGCAGGAAGTGGGCAGAAGAAACATTACGGTTAATGCCATAGCGCCGGGATTCATCAAAACCGATATGACGGAAGGACTGGATGAGAAGCAGTTGCGCTCGCTGATACCGGTAAGCCGTTTTGGCGAGCCCGAAGAAGTGGCCCATGCGGTAGGCTTTTTCGCGTCTGCGGAATCTTCCTATATTACAGGCGAAGTATTATCCATAAACGGGGGAATGTATTCGTAAGAAAATTTAAGATTTGATATTTAAGATTTGAAATAGGAATACAGTACGGTTGGTATACAACGCAGGAGGGTCAGACCGAGAGGTTTTATTTGGTCCTTGTTTTCATTTTTCGAATTTCGAAATTTCGACTTCGGATTTAAAATTTTTTGATTTTTGTTATTTGATTTTTGAATTTTAATCAGGATTTTAAAATGAAATGAATAAACGGGTAGTCATAACAGGTATGGGTATTTACTCCTGCATCGGGAAAAACCTTGATGAGGTAAGGGATTCGCTGTATGTTGGCCGTTCGGGAATTATACTGGATCCTGTGCGTAAAGAAATGGGGTACCGTTCCGGGCTCACCGGCTTTGTGGAAAGACCTGTATTAAAAGGGTTGTTAGACCGCCGCTCAAGAATAATGCTGCCCGAACAGGGAGAATACGCTTACATGGCAACCCTGCAGGCATTAGAGCAGGCAGGTATTGACGAGGCCTATATCAATGACCACGAAATAGGTATTTTATATGGCAACGACAGTTCGGCAAAACCCGTAATAGACGCTACGGATATTATGCGCGAAAAGAAAGACAACATGCTTATTGGCTCGGCTTCGGTGTTTCAAACACTGAATTCTACCATTACCATGAACCTTTCCACCATCTTTAAGCTGAAAGGGGTAAATTTTACCATCAGCGCTGCCTGCGCCAGCGGCTCGCATGCCATAGGATTGGGTTACCATTTTATAAAAACCGGTTTGCAGGATTGTATTGTTACCGGCGGAGCACAGGAGATCAATTGCTATTCGATGGCTACTTTTGATGCTTTGTCTGCTTTTTCTGTTCATGAGTCGGAGCCGCAAAAAGCATCCCGCCCGTTCGACCGCAGCCGCGACGGCCTGATCCCCAGTGGCGGTGGAGCAACCGTTATCCTCGAAAGCTTAGAGTCTGCCACCAAAAGAGGCGCCACCATCCTGGGGGAAGTGATCGGCTATGGTTTTTCATCCAATGGGGAACATATATCAAATCCTACCGTAACCGGCCCCGTGCGCTCTTTGCAGATGGCGATGAAAGATGCGGGGCTGAATGCAGCCAATATAGATTATGTGAATGCGCATGCCACCTCTACACCTGCCGGCGATGCCAGTGAGGCCAGAGCATTATATGCCGTATACGGCGATGCCAACGTTCCGGTGAGCTCTACCAAATCCATGACAGGACACGAATGCTGGATGGCAGGCGCCAGCGAGATCGTATACTCTTTATTAATGATGCATTATGGTTTTATAGCACCTAATATCAATTTTGAACATCCTGATGAAGATTCTGTTAAATTGAATATTGTAAAAACTACCACGGAAAAGGATATAAATGTATTTTTGTCGAACTCCTTTGGCTTTGGCGGTACCAACTCGTCGCTGATTGTCAGAAAATGGAGCAAATAGTTGTTTATGAAACAGAACGAAGAAATCATTGAGAAGATCAACCATTTCCTGTCTGAAGAATTTGAGGTGGAAAAGGAAAAAATCACCCCTGAGGGAAACGTTAAAGAGGTATTGGAATTAGATAGTCTCGATTATATAGACCTGGTGGTAGTAATAGAAAATAATTTCTCTTTTAAAGTTAAGCCCGAAGATTTTGCAGGCATCACTACCTTCAGTGACTTCTACAACTATGTTATTTCCCGTGTAAATGCTAAAGAACTGGCATAATGCCACTGTGGCGCGGTAAATCCAGCGGCAACAGGGTAGGCTACGGGATATTTATCGCTGTGCTGAAGAAGCTTGGACTTCGTCCTGCTTATTTTTTACTGCGCCTGGTAAGCTTGTATTATTTTTTATTTGCATGGAAGTCATCCCGCCATATGCTCTATTTTTTCCAAAAAAGACTGGGGTATTCCTTCGCGCGGTCAATTGCGGCATTGTATAAAAATTATTACAGCTTCGGACAAAGTCTTATTGATAAAATAGCCATCATGTCGGGCATGGCTAACCGCTTTTCTTTCCATTTTGAGGGAGAAGAGCACCTTCATCAATTGGTGCATCTTCAAAAAGGGGGGTTGCTGCTGAGCTCTCATATTGGCAACTGGGAAGCTGCCGGGCATTTGCTGGAGCGTTTAAATACGCGGATTAACGTGGTAATGTTTGACGGGGAGCACCAGAAGATCAAGGATTATCTTACTTCGGTTACCGGTGAGCGTAATGCCCATATCATCGTTATTAAAGACGACCTCTCCCATATTTACGCTATCAACGAAGCTTTAAAGAACAGGGAACTGGTTTGTATCCATGCCGATCGTTTCGTGGAAGGTAACAGAACCCTAACTTCGGATTTCCTCGGCAAAGCAGCCCGGTTTCCCGCAGGTCCGTTTGTGCTGGCTGCGCAGTTCAAAGTGCCGGTATGTTATGTATTTGCTATGAAAGAAGGCCGTACGCACTATCATTTTTATTCCACAGGCATAAAAGAGTATGATTACAGCGATAAAACCGCAGCCATGCACCAAATGCTCAGCGATTTTACGGCTGAAATGGAGAAGAAAGTAAAGCTATACCCTGCACAATGGTATAATTACTATGATTTTTGGGCAAACGCTGAGACCAGAAAGCATTTGGAGTAGCGAGTGCAGGTGTTTCACGCAACGTACACAAAGATACGCGGCGGCGGCAAAGAAGAATGTTGCTGTTGTTGCTGAGGCTTAGTTCTACCAGTTACTGAACGAAAAACCTGGAAACGTACCTATAAAAAAGGCATAGAATTGGTACTGCCTGTATATCATACCGCACCAATTCTATACTCTTATATAATATAATATATGTTAGCAACTTCATGGGGCTTGTTAGCCCACAAAATATTAGCTACCAAAGAAATCAATTACCTACATTGGTATTTAACACGAATATTTTCATTATCATAATAAATTCCACTAAGCCCGCCTCTTGTAAAAATGGGTAATTTACCTGAATTGACTTTTACAGGTAATTTGTTTGAATTAAATTGGGTAGCGAATCCCGCAGGTGCATTCACGCTATAGTCGCGGCTGATAAACATAAGCGTTTTGTTGGTTTGTAACATACTTGTTTTGTTTGTATATGTTACTCCTGGTTTTACCAGATTACCGTTGGCATCGTAATTATAAGTTGCATTTTTATCTTTAACAATTCTGCCAAAATTGTCTATTGTAATATAGGAAGCGCCTGAAAAACTGCCATAAACTCTTTCATCATCATTGTAGGAAGCAGCAACGGCATAGCTAAATAACGAGTCAATAATCGTATTATCATTTACATATACGTATCTATGCCCGCGCAATCCGCCAACCATATTGCCCCTATCAGGGTCATTCCATATTGAATGCCTCTCAATATGCGCTATCAACCGGCCCTGGGTATCGTATTTGAAATAATGACCAATAGCCGGGTGTACATCAATGGTGAGGTCGTATTTAGTTGATGCATAGTCTATAGCAATAAGCTGCCCTTGGGAATTATACTTAAAGCTGGCGGTGTCATCAAAAAGCACGTTGGGTAGATCATCAATGCTATAGTTATTAGTATAGTATTGAGTAAAATATAAATGCTCAATACTGCAATTATCCGCTGTGCCATTAGGATGATCTTTGACATAATCCCAAACTTTTTTGCAGCTCGAGAAACTTAATAATACTAATGCGGTTGTCAGCAAAAAGAAATTTTTTCTCATCATAATTATTTTAAGGCTGATAAAATAAAAAGGATAATCAGATTTCAAAAGGAACGAAATCAGAAAGACAAACGAATATGCCGTAATTGAAAAAAAAGTAGATATATAAAACAAATATATATGAGTTGTGTCAAATACACAAAATTAATTTTATGTAAATGCTGCTGATTCGTGCCGGGGTCATCAGGAGCGGTTGTGGGCTAGCCATGAGACCCTGACGCTGAGCGGTTTGCCGGGGTATCGCTTTTCGCACAGTTGCACGGATGTGAAGAGCCCTGCTTTTTTTCTTAAAAAGAACGAGCGTAGATTTTAAGTTTTTTTGCCCTTGTGTTAAAAGTGAGCGTAAAACTTACACTTGAATAAAATGGGCAAATTTAACAGAGAAATACCGTACAACAACCTGCCGGTGCTACCGCCAAAGACAGACATAGAAACGAAAAACATACTTCGCAAAACCATTTCTGCTGGCAGGGCTTTGGCTCAACTGAATGGCACTTTAATGAATTTGCCAAACCCGGCTTTACAGGAAGCAAAGGCGAGCTCGGAAGTGGAAAACATCATTACCACCAATGATGAACTGTATAAATCGGTAGTTGCCAACAGAAAAATTGAAGATTTGGCAACGAAAGAAGTATTGCGTTACAAGGAGGCTCTTTGGTTAGGTTTAGAACAATTAAAGAAAAGACCGGTTATCACAACAAATCTTTGTGTAAGTATTGTTCAGTGCATTAAACAAAATACATCTTCCATTCGCAATACACCCGGCACGACATTGAGCAACACAAAAGGTGAAGTAATTTACACCCCTCCAAGTGGCGAAAAAGTTATTCGTGAGAAGTTAGCGAATTTGGAAAAATTTATCAACGAAGATGAAAACATTGACCCATTGATAAAAATGGCGTTAATGCACTATCAGTTTGAAGCCATTCACCCATTTTCGGACGGAAACGGAAGAACAGGAAGGATTTTATTATTGTTGTATCTCAAACTTTGAGGTTTGTTAAACACACCAGCTATTTATTTGAGTGAATACATCATCCAAAACAAAACAGAATATTACAGGCGTTTGCGCAGCGTAACCGAAAACAATGAGTGGGAAAGCTATATTTTATACATATTGGATATGATTGAAGAAACATCAACAAAAGGTTTGGAGCGCTTAAATAAAATCACCATTGCAATGGACAAAACCGCAGAAGAACTTAAAAAGAAACTTCCGAAAATGTATTCCAAAAACCTGATTGAAATTTTGTTTCGCTTGCCTTACACCAAACGCCAGCATTTAATTGATGAAAATATGGGAAACTTAAAAACGGTCGGAAACTATTTGATTGCTTTAGAAGAAAACGGATTTTTGAAATCAGTAAAAGTAGGGAAAGAGAAACTATACTTAAACCAACAACTATTGACAATCTTAGAAGAGAAATAAGCACAGCCGGTAATAACCATCCGTTGCATAAAGTCTCTCCGCTGTACAAAGTCTCTGACTTTGTACCCCGTATGTTCTTCCGGGACTCCGTCCTGCGAGGTATTCTTACATTTTGCCATTACAGCCTGGATAATTTTTTTTAATTCTTTTGAAATAAATGAATAAGTTTGGTGATCATTACCTTCTTCACCCTATGTAATACCCCATATTCAACCCATCCAATTCCAGGTATATAAAAACGGATAAGAATAGAACCGTAATATTCATTGATATGGCTATGAGAACTGTACCCTTGAAGCAAAGCCGTTTGTAAACGCTTGGAAGCGTTTTAAGCGTTTATAAATACTTAAAAATGAATTTTTGTTGTGTAAAGCAAAGCGTTATGCGTCACCCTATTGGGACACACTCTGCTAATTCAAAATCGTAAGACAAAACCGCCGACACACAATTACAGCACATTTGCAGGCACACAAACCCTGACACAAGGCTAACCTGCAAAAGAGCTGTAATTCTGCCAACGCTTCTGCCCAGCAGTAGAACAAATCCCAACATCATCTAAAAACCTCAACACAGAATCGTAATTTTAAAGCTCATGAAATTTTAGACCATGTTCGACACAACATTTATAATTGTATTATGCATTGCCTTTCTGGTTTGCTTAGCATTGCTATATTTCTACTTAAAATCAAATAGTGTTTCAAAAAGCAAGTTTGACGAATTGAATAATTCATTATTACAGATACAACCACTCTTAAATGCTGAAAAAGAAAAGACCGAAGGCTTATCCAAAAGAATTACAGAAAAGGAACTGGAATCCAAGAACTATAATAGCACAATTACAGAAATTACCGGAAAATTGGGTTCATTGGAATCTGAGTTGAATGGGGCAAAAACTACAATCACTAATCTGCAAAAAGATTTAGTAGAGTTTAAAACAAAAAACAATAGTTTGAAAATTGATTATGATAAAGTTGTTGCTGAATTAGCTACAGCTAATGCCAACCTAACAGCAAAGACAGATGAATTAAAAGAATCAAAGCTGACGTTAAGTGAAAAAGTGACTGAAATTAATGAGAAGACAAAATCAATATTAGAATTATCGAGAGAGTTAGAAAAGGAGAAAGCAGAGCGGACTGCTTTAAATGATAAACTCAACACATTGAAAGAAGAAATGACCAAACTTCATATTTACTTTAAAGACCAATTTACTATCCAAGCTAATACTGTCTTAGAAGAAAAAAGCAATACATTTAAAACCGCAAACAAAACAGAATTGGACAACATTTTAAGCCCTTTGAAAACAAAAATTGAAGAATTTGGAAAACAAATTGATGCGGACAGAAAGGAAGAAATAAAAGATATTACAAGCCTGAAATCAGAAATAAAAAATCTGGCTGAACTGAATAATCAACTTAGCGAGGATGCAAACAAACTGGTTACAGCATTGAAGAGTGACAGCAAGATTCAGGGCAATTGGGGTGAAGGCAGGCTAAAAATGATAATCGAAAATGAAGGATTGGAGAGGCATATTGATTACACCAAACAGGATGTTTATAAGAGCGAGGAATACGAAACAAATAAACAACCCGATTACATTATAAAATTACCAGAAAGCAAAAGTTTAATTATTGATGCGAAAGTCTCATTAAAATCTTATGTTGATTATTTCAACTCATCAGACATTCCTGAAAAAGCCTTGCACCTGAAAAAGCATATTGAGAGTGTCAAAAACCATATTGATGGACTTTCGAGTAAAGAATATCAAAAAATAAACTGCATCAATACTACTGACTACGTCTTACTATTTATGCCTATTGAAAATGCATACACTTTGGTTTTAAATGAAAATCCTGACATGTTTAATTATGCACTCAATAAAAAAATAATTATTTTAACACCAACAACTTTAGTGGCTACTCTTAAGGTTGTAAAACTTCTATGGCAAAAGGAACAAAGAGTAGAGAATATTGAAAAAGTATTTAAGCTGTGCGGTGGTCTGTATGACAAGTTCGTTGGCTTTGCAAACGATATGTTAGAAATTAAAAGAAGAATTAGGGATGCAGACAATGCTTATGATGCTGCAATGAATAAACTTAAAGATGGCAGAAAAAGAGGTGAAACAATAATAGGACGAATTGAAAATATTAGGAAATTGGAGGCGACAGTAAAAAACAAAATGCCTGATGCTTTTCTTGCGGAAATAGAATTACTGGAAACAGATGATGACGACATAACAAAACTTATTGGAAATGAAAGCAAAGAAATAAATAACAGTTAAAATAAATCACTATGCACGGACTAACTGCACAATCACCAAATAATTTTCAGAAACCTTGCCTATGTATCCTTGCATTGGATGTATCTGGCTCAATGGCTGGAGCTCCAATAATAGAGCTAAATATGGCATTGGAAGGATTTTATCAAAGTATTAATAATGACGATGAAGCTGCCGAAAAATTGGAAATATGTTTAATCACTTTTGGAAGTGAAGTGAAGTGTATTCAGGAGCCTGCTAAAGTTGACAACTTCAAAATGCCTTCACTTGAAGCAGATGGGACAACTAAATTAGTTGACGGAATAAGATTAGCAATAAAACAAGTTGAACTGAGGAAAGAGTATTACAAGAAGTATAGTCCACAATACTCACGACCAATGATTATTGTTATAACAGACGGAGAGCCAGATACTGGACAAGATATTTTTGGGTTGTCTGAAGAGCTAAAGACCGACATGATTTCAAAAAAATACACTCTACACGTAATTGGTACAACCGGATGCAATTATGCTAAAATTGCACAGTTCTGTCCTAAAGAATTGATTTATCAACTTGACGGCTTGAATTATTCCAGATTCTTTAAGTGGCTAAGCAAAAGCACAGATGAAATAAGTAGCGGGAAAAATTTCATTGATATTTCCGGCTACAATGATTTCATGCACCAAAGCCCAATAAACTAATGCGAGACTGGAATTATTTATTTGCCTCTGTTCGAGGCAAAGGACATATTGAAGAAAACATATCATGCCAAGATTATTGTTCAGTATTCCCACATACTGGATATACAATTTGTGTTGTTAGCGACGGTGCAGGTTCATGTGAGAATTCACATATTGGTTCTGAAAAAGTAACACAGTTTGCTAATATCCATTTTTCAGGATTGGTTGAAGAAAAAAAGTGGAATAAGGGGAAAAAGAAAATCACTTTAGAGGAATGGCAACAGGTATCACAAAAAACTTTAAAAGCTGTTCGTGATGATTTAGAAAAAATAAGTATTCAGGGCTATGATTTTAAGTCATTATCCTGTACACTGATTGTTGTAATTCAAATAAAGAACAAGCTATTAGTAACCCATATTGGAGATGGCAGAGCTGGCTATTGCAATTCTAATGACGAATGGGCAGCAATGTTGACGCCATATAAAGGAAGATACAGTAATGAAACAGTATTTATCACATCTGACATATGGGAAGATGAAACGAGTTTAAATAAGTATATCAAGAGCGTAATTGTTGAAGAAAAAATTAAGGCTTTTTGCTTACTTACTGATGGTTGCGAAAACGCATCTTTTGAATGTTACAAACTTGACGAGGTAACCCAAATTCCCGAAGATATTAATAAGCCATTCAAAGATTTCTTTCACGAAAATGTAAATCTTCATATCCCAAATTTGATAAAGTCTCAAAAAAGTCAGGAAGAACTTAATCAGATTTGGGAATCATTTTTAACAGATGGGAATGATACATTAAAAAATGAAAGCGATGATAAAACAATGATACTGGCAGTTAAAGTGCCACAATTAGAAAGTTAAACATAATGCCACGAGTATTACAATTAGATAACAAAACTAACATAACAATAGACACAGAACCATGTGGCAGTGGCGGCTCTGGTAAAGTATATAAAATTCTTTCTCCAACAAATCTAACAAACCAAGTTGTCAAACTGTATCACAAAGAAAGACTCACCAAAGAAGCAGAAGAGAAAATAAAATATTTAGTTGCTAAGAAAATAAACCAAGGTGACCACGAATCAATAGTTTGGATTAAAAATACAGTTGTTGACAATGGCAGATTTGTTGGCTTCACAATGAATTATGCTGACGGCATTGGGTTGGAACAATTCTTAAATGACAGATGGTGGCGTAAAAACGAAACAAAAGATTGGGATAAGTTTAAATTAGAAAACGAAAACGGCATTGAATACCGAATAAAGCTATGTTTAAATATAGCAATTGCTGTAAACATTATACACAAGAATAGCAACTACACAATTGCGGATATTAAACCAGCGAACTTTAAAGTATATAAAAACGGACTTGTTTCAATTATTGATATAGATAATATTGAAGTTGTAGAAAACGGAAAAGTGCTTTACGCAGCCCAAGTTATAACACCTGATTTTAGTCCCCCAGAGTTTCACAAAGGTTTGAATTATAAACAAAGTGCAGCTTCACAAAATTGGGATAGGTATAGTTTAGCAATTTTATTTTATAATATTCTTTGCGGAATTCATCCATTTGTAGGTGTCGGTTGTAACCCACCATTTGAGGGTTGTACTGATAGCCCAGACATGATTAAAAACGGTCTTTTTCTCCATGGAGCAAAAAGCAGTTATGTTAATTTCAAAAGTCCTCAGCACTCAAATTTTTCAAAACTAAATCAGGAACTTCAATCTATTTTTATTCAATGCTTTGATGGCGGACATGATAAGCCACATTTAAGACCAAGTGCGGAAGATTGGTGCAGGGTACTCTCCTATAATAAATTAATTGCTAAACGACCTTCAATAACAGAGCTTTTAAATACCGATACAACTTATAGCAACAAATTTAAAAATGCTTTGCAATTCAATGTGTATTCATCGGCTCTATCCCTTAAAAGTGTTGAAGTAACTTATCCCGATGTAAAGTTTCAAAACTTATCAAATTCATTAAGCATGTTTGATAAGGTATTAAATATATTTACAAAGTCGCCAAAGCGGATGTTAATTGATGAGCTAAAAACAATCGAAAAGGACATACAAGCAACTATTGACAAACAACCTTTAATTAAAAGTGACATTTCAGACATTATTTCAGAGTTTGAAAAGAAGCAACAAGAAATTAAAGCTGAAGAAAAAAACCAAATTGAGAAATTAAAAAAAACGTTGCAATTAAGTCTAAATGATGCAGAATATCTGGCAAATGAAATTCAAAGCGAAGAAGCTAAAGAACTTACTCAACTACAAACTCAGATAAATTCATTGATACATAAGGAAGATGTTTCTCTTGCAAGTTTCCATTCTTTGACCTATGGCGATTTAATTAATAATTTTGACAAAAAACGATTAGAACATCAAGCTAACATCAACTCTTATGATGTCCAAAAAAAGAATGAAATCGAAAGATTAATAAATTCACCAACTAAGCTAAGTCACTACAATATTGAAAAAGAATGCATCAAGATATTTCACGGAAATTTACCTTCGGTTATTTCAACCTTAAAACAATTAAATTTCTTCACTGCTGCTGACTTTAATAAAGTTTATAGTAACGGATACTTACGTAATACTTCAAACAAAGATGTAAGAATACCAGGTATGGGTACAGAAAGGTCGAATAAACTTCACATCTGGAGAGTTAAAATTGAAGCCGATGAGAATGCTAAAATTATCCGAGAGGTTAATGCAAAGTATGATAAATTACTAAGTGAAATTTCTTTAAAATGGCGTAGTATTGAAAATAATCACTCCCAGACTCTTTCTCCATTAAATGCTATTTTTAGAAATAAAGAAGCTGAAATTAAAAGGAATAAGGACAGATTAATTGACACAAAGGAAACAGAAGTAAAAAAGATTAGTATGAAATTCGACAAACTTCATACTGATATAAAAAACGAATTTATAAAATCACTAAACAAATTTTATACGGACTTAGACAATATTTATCTGCAAACCAAAAATGCCCTATTAAAGAATTTGTCATTTTATGAAGCCAAATTAAAATCTAAATTATTAGAGATTCAAGACACCATACATTGGATTGAAGACAGAAAGATAAAATACAATTCACTTTATGTTAGACTAAATAATTCTAGTGTATGACTAATCGCCAACGCACCAAGGCAGGCACATTTGCAAGGCACACAAAGCCGACACACAAAAGCCAACCTTGCAAAAGAGCCTGCCTTGTGCCAACGCTGCGGGGACACACTCTGCTTCGGTGGACACAGAATGCAACTTTAGTTGCGTTTGCGTGTAAACTTTCTTTTCAAAGAGGACATGAAGGGAACGTATCATTCTTTTCTAAGACCCGGCTTGTTCAACATTACATTGACAGTTTGGGAGCAATGCACGTTGGAGGAAGAATCATGATTATTGACACGATCGCAGCTTTAAAACTAATTGATAAATATTTTGCAAAATGAAAAATAAATCAAAAGAATTGGATGTGGATTTTATCGGTGGACAAAATAAGCCGTTAACCAAGGAAGAGCAACTTTCTATTAGCGTTTTTATCAAACAATTGAAAGAGAAGCAGGGCAAATCTGACAAACGTAAAAGCAAGGTATCAGAAAAACAGCCTACTTGACAAGGCGGCACGAATCGCTTACAGTGGGTTTGGCAATAGTAGGGCTGACATGCATTTCGTCAGCTTTTGTACTACTATCATCTGCAATCCTGCTCAGCTTGTCTTCCTGTAATTCCATATCGCCCAGCCATTCAGTGCAATAGCGAACAGGATCATATAAAAAAATTCTAACCTGATATCTGCGAAGCCACTTCCTTTTAATACGATCATTCTTACCACTTTAATGAAATGAGTGATGGGTGTGAGGTTGGCGATCATCTTTGCCCAGGCGGGCATGCTTTCAACAGAAGTAAATAAGCCGCTCATGAGCATGAAGATCATCATGAAAAAATAGGCGATGAACATGGCCTGCAACTGGTTATTGCTATAGGTGGATATCAGTAATCCAAACCCTAAAAGCGCTATTAAATACACAGCGGCAAACAAGTACAGCACGCCTATATTCCCCTGGGGAGAAATGCCATATACTAAGCGGGTAACAGCTAATCCTATGCTAAAAACGATCATGGCAATTACCCAGAAGGGAACCAGTTTTCCAACGATGAACTCCCATTTCTTAACCGGCGATACGTTAATCTGTTCAATGGTGCCCGATTCCTTTTCTTTTACAATATTCAATGCCGAAATAAATCCGCCAATGAGGGTAAGCAGCAGCACCAGCACGCCGGGTACAATATAATACTTGTATTCAGCCAGCGGGTTGAACCAGTTAGATGAGGTAATATCAATAACAGGTTGTACGTTTTTTTGCGCTGTGCCGCCTGTGCTATTGAGCGGAAGGCTTTTGTTGAAATCTGCGATAACCGCGTTCAGGTACGCCGCTCCCAAAGCAGCTTTGGTGCCATTGATGCCATCCACGGAAAGAGAAACTTTCTGCAGGCCTTCTCTTACCAGGTTACGTTCAAGACCAGCCGGGATCTCCATTACCAGGTCGGCACTCCCGTTTTCTATATAACGCAGCGCTTCCCGGTAAGATGGTTCCGCATTTACATAACGGAAATAGCCGGATGCCCCGATCTTTGAAATGAACTTTTGCGACAGGCTGCTATGATCATTGTCTACCACCACCACATCAATGTTCTTTACATCAAAGTTCATGGCCAGCGGAATGATAATAAGCTGAATGGTAGGCATAGCAAACATCATAGCCAGGATAGACCTGTCTCTGAATATCTGCAGGAATTCTTTTTGCAATATGTAGCCCAGCACTTTCATGATAACCGTGTTTTAAAATTTTTCAGCGCTATTGCCAGGAGCACTGCCGTCATGCCGGCCAGCACCAGCGTTTCTTTCCACACGTATTCAAAACCGAGGCCTTTGAGCATGACCGCTTTTACAATTAAAAAATACCACCGGGCAGGTACAATATTGGAGATCACCTGGAATATCCGCGGCATATTTTCCAGCGGGAACATAAACCCGGTGAAGATCAGCGTAGGCATCATCATGCCCATCATAGAAAGCAGCAGGGCGGTTTGCTGCGAATTGGTGGTATTGGAAATGAGCAATCCCAGGGAAAGACAGGTAATAATAAAGAGGATACTTTCTATGTACAGCAGGGAAATACTTCCCTTTATGGGAACGTCTAATACGTATACCGATAACAACAGGATTAAGGTAAAAATGGCAATAGACAGGGCAAGAAAAGGGATGGCTTTTGCTATTAATACCATCACCGGCTTAAACGGCGATACCAGTAATATTTCCATAGTGCCGGATTCTTTTTCACGAACCACGGCAACCGAAGTAAGCGCGGTACAAACGATCATTAACACCAGCGCCAGCACACCGGGTACAAAATTCAGCGAGCCGTTCGCGTTTTCATTGTACAGCATCCTGGTTTCGGGAACAATGGAATAGGGCAGCGCGGTTGCAGCGCTTATCTGCAGTTGATAATCCGTTATAATGGCAGTTAAATAATTAGTGAGCGTTTTAGCCGTGTTAGGATCCGATCCGTCGGCAATGATCTGCACCTGTGCCTTGCCGTTATGCAGCAGGTCGGCGCCGAAACGGGAAGGGAAAATAACAACGCATTTCAGTCCGCCTTTTTTAAAAGCCGCTTCAATGTCATTCGTATTGATATTGGCTTCTTTTACCAGGAAATAGGTAGAAGCTTTTATTTTGGCAGTGATTTGGCCGGTATTAATATCCTGCGCATGGTCTGCAATAATGATTTCTGCATTCTTAACATCGCTGGTTAGGGCAAATCCAAACAGCAGTATTTGAGCTATGGGTATGCCAAACATAATGAGCAGCGTACGCCGGTCGCGAAACACATGGTAAAACTCCTTTCTTATGAACACCAATAATTGTTTCATGCCGGTAGGTATGGTTTAGTCTGCCGATCGTTTCGCGCCGCGGGCTAACTGGTAAAAAACATCTTCTATACTGTTGGCGCCGAATTGTGCTTTTAGTTGCCGGGGTGTATCCAGCGCTTCTATCCTGCCATCCACCATTATGGTTATGCGGTTGCAGTATTCCGCTTCATCCATATAGTGGGTGGTTACAAAAACGGTGATGCCCGAGGCGGCTGCTTCATAAATCATATCCCAGAACTGCCTGCGCGTAACAGGGTCTACGCCGCCCGTAGGCTCATCCAAAAACACAATTTTGGGCTGATGAAAAATGGCCACCGAAAACGCCAGCTTTTGCTTCCAGCCCAAAGGCAGCCCGCCTGTTTTCTTTCCGGCTTCCTGCTGCAGCCCGAGCTTTTCCACCAGTTCAATGCTCCGGCTTTTTATGATCTCACCGGGTACTCCGTATACCCCGCCGTAAAACCGTATGTTTTCTAAAACGGTCAGGTCTTCATACAACGAGAATTTCTGGCTCATGTAGCCGATATTCCGCTTTATCATTTGCTGCTGCCGGTACACATTAAAACCGGCTACAGCGGCTTCGCCCGAAGTGGGAAAAGAAAGTCCGCAAAGCATACGCATAGCAGTGGTTTTGCCTGCGCCGTTGGCTCCGAGGAAGCCAAATATCTCACCTTTGTTCACTTCAAAGCTGATATTATCTACCGCCACAAAATCGCCGAACTTTTTAGTGAGATTTTTACAAATGATTACCTTTTCTTCCATGTATGAAAATTATGCCTGTGCAAAAGATCCCTGTTTTTTGTTTGTTAGCCGTATAAAGCTATCCTCAATGGTGGGCGCCATTACGCTCACCTCTATGTTTGTATGACCCTGTGCCGCTATATGGTTTCTTAGGTTGCCGGCGCCCGCGGCATCGTTATTTTTTAAGGTAACGTGCAGGTATTCGCCAAAAGCAAAGCTGCTCTCTACCAGTTCACTCTTTCTCAGGTCGTTCAGCAGCTTGTAAATATTGCCGGACTTTACGGCGTATAACGGTACCGGGTAGGTGGCAATAATATGCTGTGGTGTATTTACCGACATGATCTTACCGTTTTGCATCAGCGCTATTCTTTCACACAAAACCGCTTCGTCCATATAAGGTGTGGAAACCAGGATAGTAATACCCTGCTGTTTCAGCCTTTTCAGCATCTCCCAAAATTCTCTTCTTGATACGGCGTCTACGCCGGTAGTAGGTTCATCAAGGAAAAGCACTTCCGGCTTATGAATTAAGGCACAGCACAATGCCAGCTTTTGCTTCATGCCACCCGATAGCTTGCCCGCCCTGCGGTTCTTGAAGGGTTCTATTTGTTCATAAATGTCTTTAATGAGTGCATAGTTTTCTTCAATGGTGGTACCAAATAAAGTAGCGAAGAAGCCCAGGTTTTCCTTCACCGTTAAATCCTGGTATAAAGAAAATTTGCCGGGCATATAGCCAATGCGCCTGCGGATGGACTGGTAATCTTTTACTACGTCAAACCCGTCAACGGATGCGCTTCCTTTATCAGCCAGTAACACCGTGGTGAGGATACGGAAAACAGATGTTTTGCCGGCGCCATCCGGGCCAATTAAGCCGAACAGCTCACCCCTGTCTATTTGAAGCGTTACATCATCTACTGCCAGCACCTTGCCTTTATCGTAGGTTTTGGTAATATTTTTTAGTGTTACTGCTTTCATTTTTTTACTGTTTTAAAAAACACTTCGCCATACATGCCGATCTTCAGGTAGCCATCATTTTTTACGCTTATTTTTATGGCGTATACCAAATTGGCTCTTTCTTTTTTTGTTTGTATGGTTTTGGGTGTGAATTCCGATTTATCCGAAATCCATGTAATCGTTCCGGGGTACGATTTATTTTCTTTTTCTCCCTGGTCCACGCGCACTTGTACCTGCTGCCCCGGCTTTATGAGCGGTAGCTGGTTGCCGGTGATATATGCTCTTAAGAACAGGGTGTCGGTATCAGCGATCTTGTATAAAGGCTTTCCCAATACCGCCATTTCTCCTTTCAATGCATAGTTAGTGAGCACCGTACCGGCAACGGGATTAACCACCTGCCCCTTATCAATTTGCGCCTGTAATTGCTGCGCTGCTTTTTCAAGCGGGGCTTTTTCGCTGAGTATGCTCCTGTTTTGAGTGGCGGTATTGGAATGATAGAGGTTTATCTGTTCCCGCGTTACCGCCATCTGCTTTTGTAATTGGTCAATTTGCGCGTTAATATCGTCTACCTGCTTGCTTGGTGCGGCGTCTGCTTTTACCAGGTTTTGCGACCGTTCCTTTTCCCGCAGCAGGTTATCCAATTGTATTTGCTGCGCAGCCAGTTGCGCTTTAGCTACTTTAACCTGCTCGGCAGCCGAGCCTGTTTTTTGCTGCAGCGCGTTTATTGTGGCTTCTGTTTGTTCTTTCTGCAGGCGCTGAACGGTCATATCAATCTGCCCTACTACGGCTCCTTCTTTTAGCTGGTCGCCTTCATGCACCGAAAAAGACAGCAACTGCCCGTTTTGCTGTGCCGATACCATTACTTCATCTGCTTCAAAATTGCCCGATGCATCGTAGCTGATTTCATTATTGTTGCAGGAGGCCAGTATCACCCATGCCGTACATATGATCATATACCGTTTCATAAATTTCAGTTTTGAGGTCAGTTGCCCGATGTGTTTTTAAAATTGTATTGTGCCTGTAATAATTGAATGCGGTGAACAATGCGCGATTGCCTGGCCAGGTTTTCTTCATTGAGCTTGGCAATATATTCATGTACGGTTATCACGCCATTGTCTAATTGCGCCTTCGCCGATTGCACTACAGCAGTAAGAAGCTCAATAACGGCATTATCCTGCTCAAGGAGATCGCTGTATTTTTTGATATCTGCATGTTGCTCATTAAGTGTAATGCGGGTATTGAAAAGGAAGGTTTCTTTATCTGTATCTATGTTTTGACGGTTGATATCTAAAAGATGTTTGTTGTTTCTTAAGGAATATAAACTTTCTACCGACCAGTTTAAACGAAGCCCGGCAATCCACCACGGACCAAACTTATTTTCAATAATATTTAAGGTGGGACGGCCATATGCCCCCTGTGCAAAAGCGCTGAGTTGGGGTGTGTATGCCGATCTCAATTGTTGTTCCTGTATATCAAAACTTTTTTTCTGCAGATCGAAGTATTTCAGTTCCGGCCTGCTAATTCCGGAAGTGGTGGGCAATTGTTCAGGTAAAGTCAATACCGTGCTTTCATCAACAGTCCGGCCAATCAGCAATGCCAGCATATCCATAAAGGCTTTGCGGTTGGCCCTGAACGTTATAGCTGTCATATCTGTATTAATAATTGCGGCTTTTAATTCATCCGCATTGCTTCTTAAGCCTGTTCCGTTTTCAAACGCGGCATTGGCTTTAGCCAGCGCACCCTGTAAATCGGTTTTCCTGATTTCGTTTTGCTTTAATTGTTCATCAAACAGCAGGATGGAAAAATAGATATGGGTAACGCGGTCTTTCAGTGTGTTTAAATTCACTTCAAGGCTTTGTTGCTGCATTTGTTCATTAGCCAGGATCAATGCTTTTTGATGTTTGGTAATACCGCCATCATATATGGCCTGGCTCAGCTCTGCCTGTATTTTATACTGGTCTTTATCAATAGTGGGAAAAGAAATGCCGGGTATGGAAGGCAGCGCATCCGAAAAGCTTATAGTTTGTGACTGATAGGTAGCCTGACCATTTACGGTAAGCTGTGGAAGATATATTTTGGAAGCGTTTGCTATGGAGTACCGGCTGCTTTTAGAAATCAGGTCCTGCTTTTTAATGAGTGGATAGTTTTCTCTTGCCATGCTGTAACAGCTATCAATGCTAAGCTGCAGCGTTTGTGCATGCACCGGGGCATGGAGTGCCAGCAGGATCAGGATGCTTATGAGCGTATTCAGTTTGCGTATCATGGCTTCAGTTATTTGTTTCAGATAACAGGTAAAACGCTTTTTGTTTTCAGTATCGCTTTCATCCAAACGGGTATCAGTTTTTTTCGCTCCAGCATCATCTCAATGAATGCTTTTTCTTTAAGATTCGCTATTCTTATAAATGCCGGTTTCATTATAAAAGGAAACAGGCATAGTCCCAGGAGACTGACCAAAAAATGGGAAGGATGAATATCCGGCCGCTTTTTAGCTATTTGCTGCAGAAAAACAGACTGGTTCATAAAATCAACCTTTTCTGTGAGTTTTATAAAATGTTCCGGATTGTTTCTCACCTCGCTCAATACAAATAGCGGCAATTCGGGGTTTTCAATAATCAGGTCAATATATTTTGAAGCAATGCTTTCCACTTTGGCTTCAAGTGAAGTAGCGGCGTCGTTTAAAACCGGCGCCAGCACCCCAAAGTATTTTTGTAGTTTTTCTGCCATCACCAGTTCAAAAAGCTTTTGCTTGCTTCTGAAGTAGTAGTTAAGCAGGGCCAGGTTAATACCGGCAGCTTCTGCTATATCTCTTGTGCGGGTGGCTGCGTAGCCCTTTTGGGTAAATACTTTTCGTGCCGCCTCTTTTATTTTTTCTTCTGTGGAGAGGTCGGTAACCGCTTTTCCTTTTCCGCTCATGTTTTACTATTGTTCCACAAAACTAAAAATTAATTGGATAAATTAAACAAATTATTTAATCAAATGATTAAATAATTTATGAAATAAGGGCAGCCGGGCGGTTCGGGGGAAATGGCGATGTTGCGATTATAATGAAGGATATCTTACTTATTGATGGTAAACATCCAGGCTATTGTATGCCTCAGTAAGGATTAAATCTATTATAGCTTTGCTACGGTATAAGTACCCTAAGTTCGCTTTGTAGTGCGGATACGTGGTTATCTCTATGCTTCTGTAGCGTTTAACCCCTTTATCAATCTATAACTTCTATAGATCAAATAACCAGTTAGTATTATCAGCGCGACTTGGAAACCAATACCGTGGGCACCTCCAAATGCTGTAGAGTAATATGTTCCCAAAAGGAAGGACAGCACAATCAATCTTACTGTTTCAATCTTATCTGGTGCTATTTTGCTCAGGTATCTTTTGCTTAAAAATATGTTGATTAAGAAAAGAGCAACAATAAATACAGCAATCATTATCAATTCAGAGATGTTCATATCAATATATATTTGTACTAAAGTAACTAATTTCTATAATAGATAATTAATAAACAACCCCCCTCGCCTGGAGGCGATATTATGACCCACTTTCCGGTGTTCTAAAAAAAGTATGGGTAACAGCGGCTGCCGTTTTTGACAATAAACTATAAATCCATACTTTGCAGCGCAAACTTGCATAAATTTCAGGCAGGTAACTGATTGTGATTATGAAAGATATTCTGGCATTCATTCCGCAGCGCCCTCCTTTTGTGATGGTAGATGAACTGGTGGCAGTGGATAATAATGCCGGCACAACGAAGTTTAAGGTGAGCGCAGATAATATTTTTACTGTGAACGGAAAACTGACAGAACCTGCCCTGATAGAAAATATTGCGCAAACAGCGGCTGCCAGAATAGGCTATATTTGCAGCCAAAAAAAGGAACCTGTTCCCGTGGGCTTTATAGGTGCGGTGCAAAACCTGCAGGTGATGAATTTGCCGGAACCGGGGCAGCTATTGGAAACAACAATTGAAATTAAGAACCAGGTGTTTGATATTACTGTAATTACGGGAAAAATAACCTGCAAAGGCACAGTGCTGGCGCAATGCGAAATGAAAATTTTTATTCAGTCAACCAATAAATCTGCAATGATATGAAACATGTATCCAAATGGCTGTTTGCTGCCATGCTCCTGTTTATGGGAACACAGTCTGCTTCCGCGCAAACCTTAAAGGAGTTTTTTAACTCTTCAGAAGTTCCGCTTACTTACCTCGGGGTTGATTTCACCCACGCTAAAGTGTTTAACGACATTGCCGCTAATGCTATGGATATAAGAGACCGGCAATTTGCCGCCATTAACCAGGTAATTGTAAACGAGCCTAAGAAATACGATTTCCAGAAAGCGCTTTCCAAATCAAGCGTAACAAACGATATCAGCTTCGTTAATGCAAAAAATGCTAAAATAGACGCTGAAAAGATTATTGAATCGGGCGAGGTTAAGGAAGAGCGGCTTAACAAATCAACCATCGAATCTATTATTAAGGGTTACCAGTTTACCGGTAAAAAAGGTATTGGCCTGATGTTCATTATGGAAAGCATGAATAAGGCATCCGCCACAGCTTCTATGTATGTAACTTTTGTAGATCTGGCTTCGGGTAAGGTATTGCTTACGGAACGCATGACTGCAAAAGCCGCAGGGTTTGGCTTCAGGAATTACTGGGCAAAAACAATATACGAAGTGTTAGACGATATCAGAAAATCGAAATACAAACAGTGGAAAGCCACTGCGGGATAAGGATTGGATCACCGTTAGGGGAAAAAACAAATAATGGAAAAAACATTATCGGGGAAAATTGAAATTAATGTACGGTTTAATGAAGCTGATCCATTAGGTATAGTATGGCACGGACACTATATCCGGTATTTTGAAGACGGGCGGGAAGCCTTCGGTAATGAGCATGGGATCGGGTACCTCGATTTTTACAATCAGGGGCTTATTATTCCTATCGTAAGCATTCAGTGCGATTTTAAACGGTCGCTGAAATATGGAGAGAAAGTGGTAGTGGAAACAATTTATGTGCCCTGCGAAGCTGCAAAGCTCAAATTTGAATACCGGTTATTCAATTCCACCTCCGGTCAATTGGTAGCAACGGGAAGCTCGGTACAGGTTTTTTTGAACAAAGAAACATCCGTATTGCAATTAATCAACCCTCCTTTTTTTGATGCCTGGAAAACGAAATATGGGATGACCTGATTTTTTTAATCCGGCAAAAATGTAAAAAACAAACAAGTACGGATGAAACCGGTTTTTATTATTGCAGATAATATTGTATCACCCATAGCGCTAACGGCAAATGAAAATTTTGATTTGCTGAAAGCGGGGAGGTCAGGTATACAATTACATCATAAAGCCATTTCTCCCGAGCCTTTTTATGCTTCTTTATTTAATGAAGATGCCGGTTTTAAGGCTTCCATACGTAACGCAGACGTGTATACGAAATTTGAACAGTTGCTCATTACATCCGTTCAGGATGCCTTATTGCATGCTCCTGCTGATTGTGCCGGTAAAAGAACGGTATTGATCATCTCTTCCACCAAAGGCAATATCAGCCTTATTGAAAAAGGACCGCTGAATGCGGAGGTGAAAAGACGGATAGCATTGCATGAATCGGCCCGTGTGGTAGCGGATTATTTTCATTTCACCACCCATCCCGTAGTGGTATCGCATGCCTGCATTTCGGGTTTGGTGGCGCTCATTACAGGTATGCGGCTATTGCAGAGTGGCCGCTTTGATCATGCGGTGGTAGCGGGAGCAGATATCATTACCCAATTCGTGTTATCGGGCTTCCAATCTTTTCATGCCATCAGCGATGCACCCTGCAGGCCTTTTGACGCCAAACGTAACGGCATTACGTTAGGAGAAGCCGCGGCTACCGTGGTGCTTTCTGTAGAAAAGCCGGAAACGAAAGATTGTATATGGCTTTCAGGCGGAGCGGTGAGTAACGATGCCAACCATATTTCCGGGCCTTCCCGCACGGGTGAAGAATTACACTATGCTATAGAAGCCGCTGTGAAGGAAGCAGGGGTGGATAAAAGTACGATTGACTTTATTTCGGCGCATGGAACAGCTACCGTGTATAATGATGAAATGGAAGCTAAAGCCATCACCCTCTCCGGATTGCAGCAGGTTCCTGTTAACAGTTTGAAGGGATATTACGGCCATACTTTAGGTGCGGCCGGTTTAATAGAAACCGTAGCATCCGTACATTCATTAAAAGCAAATGCAATATTACCCACGCCCGGATTTGAAGTGTCCGGCACCACGCAACCTGTGCATATCAATAAGGTATTGCAAACCGGCATATACAGCACCTGTTTGAAAACCGCTTCGGGGTTTGGGGGCTGCAACGCTGCGATCGTATTACAAAAAGCTGTTTAATTATTGAACTATAAACCATAACCATAGTACATTTTATTACATGAAATTTTTTAAAAAGGATAAGAAAACGGCTTTGGAAGCTAAGGATCTGGCTCAGTTTATTGCATTCGGTCCCGTGGTATTCCAGGTAGCCAGGGTAATGAGAGACAAGGGTATATTAAGCGTTATAGAAGAAAGCGCCTCCGCCGGCATAACGCTTGAAGCAATTAAAGACCGTGTGCAGTTGCCCCATTACGGCGTGAGGGTATTGCTGGAATCGGCGCTGGGAATAGGTTTGGTTGTGGAAAACGATGGTAAGTATACGTTAACCCGCACGGGCTATTTTATTTTGCACGATCCGCTTACGAAAGTAAATATGGATTTTGTGCACGATGTGTGCTACAAAGGATTGTTTGATCTGGATAAAAGCATTGAAACCGGCAGGCCCGAAGGACTTAAAACATTCGGTAACTGGCCTACCGTTTATGAAGGGCTGTCGCAATTGCCGGCGCATGTGCAGAAAAGCTGGTTCGCTTTCGATCATTTCTTTTCAGATAATGCTTTCCCGGCGGTGATAAAACATGTATATAAAGATGGCATTAAAAATATATTAGACATTGGCGGAAATACCGGCAAATGGGCCATTGCCTCGGCAAACTATGCGCCGGATATACATATTACCATTATGGATTTGCCCGGTCAGTTAAATATGGCCAAAAAAAGGATGGAAGAGCTGGGGCTTACCAACCGGGTATCTTTTCATCCAACTAATATTTTGGATGAAAGCCAGCCTTTTCCCAAAGGATTTGACGCGATATGGATGAGCCAGTTTTTAGATTGCTTTTCAGAAGCGGAAATTGTTTCTATCCTGAAGCGCTGCGCCACGGCAATAGATGATGATGGCTATGTACTTATCCTGGAAGCGTTCTGGGATACACAGCGGTTTGAAACCGCGGCATTTTGCCTGCAGCAAACGTCCATCTATTTTACCGCCATAGCCAATGGCAACAGCCAGATGTATGATTCCAGGGTTTTTAAACAATGCATATACGATGCAGGCTTTGAAATTGTGGAACAAACCGATGGCATAGGGTTAAGCCACAGCCTGCTGAAATGCAGGAAGAAGAAGTAGCAGAATTTGAAAATTTGAAAATGTGGTAATTTGAAAATGAAAGCGGTCGGTACGCAACGAAGGAGCGTCAGACTGCGGGTACTGAAGGCTGATGGCTAATAGCTGACTGCCGATCGCTCGCATTTGGATTTTAATTTTTGTATTTTACTTGGTTCTTATTATTTGTTTTTTTGGTTCTTATTTATAATATATTATGCAAACAGAAAAAACGGATGTATTGGTCATTGGCGCGGGTCCTTCGGGAACGGTTGCCGCTTCCATTGTTCACCAGGCAGGGTATAAAGTACGTATTGTTGAGAAAATGAAATTTCCCCGTTTTGTGATCGGCGAAAGTCTTTTACCCCGCTGTATGGAAGCGCTGGAAGAAGCTAAATTTTTAGATGCAGTGGCAGAAAGAGGCTTCCAGGAAAAGAATGGGGCCAAGTTTGTAAAGAATGGTAAAATATGCGACTACCAGTTTGCCGATCAGTTTACCCAGGGCTGGAAAAGGACCTGGCAGGTGCAGCGTGCCGATTTTGACCATACGCTTGCCCAAACCGTTGAAAAAATGGGCGTGCCTGTTCAGTATGAAGCAACGGTAACGCATATTGCATTTAATGATGACGGGAAATCCGTAACTACTGTAGAAGACGCCAATGGCAATAAAAAATATATAGAAGCCCGCTTTATTATAGATGGCAGCGGTTATGGACGGGTAATACCCCGTATGTTCAATATGGAAAAGCCTTCCAACCTGCCGCCAAGAAAGGCCTTGTTTGCACATACGGTAGATACAAAACGTGCCATGTCTGACGAGCCTAACCGCATTACCATTGTGGTGCATAAAAAATCGGTGTGGATATGGATCATCCCTTTCGCTAATGGCATTACCTCTCTGGGCTTTGTGGGATTCCCTGAATTTTTTGAAGATTTTGAAGGTTCACCTGAAGAAAAATTCCGGGCAATGATCGCCACCGAACCGTATTTAAAGGAGCGGTTTAAGGATGTGGAACTGGTGTTTGAACCGCGAATATTGCAGTCGTGGTCGTCTACAACCGACAGGTTTTATGGTAACGGGTTTGTGCTTACCGGAAATGTAACCGAGTTTCTGGATCCCGTATTCTCTTCGGGCGTTACGCTGGCTACCGTTTCCAGCCAGTTGGCCGCAAAGCTGGTGATCCGTAAGCTGAAAGGAGAAGCGGTAGACTGGGATAAGGAATACATGGATATTATGATGCAGGGTGTAAATACTTTCCGTTCTTATGTAATGGCATGGTATGAAGGCACGTTAGATACCATTTTCTTTGCCGACGACCAGGATCCGCTTATTAAAAGCCAGATATGTTCCGTTCTGGCCGGTTATGTGTGGGATACCACCAACCCGTATGTAAAAGACCACACCACCGCCCTGCACAAGCTGGCGCGGATCATAACGATGAGGGACAGCTTGAAGAAGTAGTAAGTAGTAAGGGGTGAATAGTGAATGGTGAGAGGTGAATGGTTTATCGTTTCACGTTTATCGTTTCACGTTTATCGTTTCACGAGAGGAGAAAAGTGAGCGGTGAATAGTGAGTAATGAAATAGTGAGTAGTGAGTGTCTTGCTGGCTGATAGCTGATAGCTGACTGCTCATAGCTAATAAAAACAATATTAATATTTTGTCAGATTCGCGAACATACATTACTGCTCATTGCTGCATACACCGCGGGGAGATATATAAGGATGGTATGCTGCTTTTGAAAGATGAAACCAATAGCAGTACAACTGACTTCCTGCTTTCCGCATACAAATATTTTAATGTGGATTATCCCAAATTTTATAAAATGGATAATCTGTGTAAGCTTGGGTTTTTAGCCGTGGAATTGCTGCTGAAAGAAAGGCGGATTGCGGAAGCATACAGTCCTGAAAGCATAGGGATCGTATTCAGCAATGCCAGTTCCAGCCTCGATGCCGACCTCCATTACTTCGAATCCGTTAAAAACATTCCCAGTCCGGCCCAATTTGTATATACTTTGCCTAATATTGTAATTGGTGAAGTGAGCATCAGGCACCGCTGCAAGGGAGAGAATGCTTTTTTTGTGAACGAACGGTTCGATGCCGGCTTCATGCAGTTTTATGTACAGGACCTGATGGCACGTAACCGCGTAAAAGCATGTATAAGCGGTTGGGTAGAATGTTTGGGAGCGGAGTATAAAGCCGTGGTTTACTTAGTGGAAAGCCACCCGGAAAAAGGGGCTTTACCATTTGATATTGAGCATATTCATCAAAT
This sequence comes from Agriterribacter sp., assembly GCF_035445465.1. Taxonomy (NCBI): domain Bacteria; kingdom Pseudomonadati; phylum Bacteroidota; class Chitinophagia; order Chitinophagales; family Chitinophagaceae; genus Agriterribacter; species Agriterribacter sp. The sequence goes on along the minus strand of NZ_DAOMQT010000001.1, from coordinate 27,509 downwards.
TTACGAGATAGCTAATGGAGAAATTAATGGCTGATCTGAAACAGCAGATCATAGCGCAACTGAACCTGAAAGATCTGAAACCTGAAGATATCGGCAACGATCAGCCGCTTTTTGTGGAAGGGCTGGGGCTGGATTCTATTGACGCGCTGGAATTGATCGTATTGTTACAGCAGGAATATAAAATAAAGCTTGCCAGTGCCGAAGAAGGGCAGAGTGTATTCCGTTCCGTTAGAACGATGGCGCAATATATTACAGAACATCAGCCTAAAGCGGTATAGTGGCATAGCACATGGTTGATTTGAACAGTAAAATCTCAAATCTCAAACCTGCCTGCCGGCAGGCAGGTTTCAAATCTGAAATATGAGTTCCCCCGTTTTCATTGCAGGCGCCGGCGTCATTTCCGCTATAGGCCATACTATAGCCGGTAATCTTGCAGCGCTTGAAAGCGAAACTGCCGGAATAAGTGAGATGCGCTATCTCCATTCGGCACATCGCCGTAAGCTGCCTGTGGCGGAAGTAAAAATGAGTAACGAGGAGCTGGCAGTAATGGCAGGAATGCCTGCGCATATCAGCCGCACGGCACTGCTTTCGGCTATCGCGGCAAAAGAGGCGCTCCGCCATGCGGCTATAGAAAATTTCAATGAGCTCCGAACGGGTTTTATCTCCGCTAATACGGTAGGCGGCATGGATAAGACCGAAGATTTTTTCCCAGATTTTTTAAGCCATCCTTATAAAGGCAGGCTCCGCAATATTGTTCATCACGAATGCGGCGCCGCTACCGAACTGGTGGCCGACCAACTGGGTATAAAAAATTATATCTCTACCATCAGCACGGCCTGTTCCTCATCCGCCAACGCCATTTTCTTTGGTGCAAGGCTCATCAGGCAAAACATGCTGGATGTGGTAATTGCCGGCGGAACAGACGCGCTTACCAGGTTTACACTCAATGGTTTCAATACATTGATGATCGTAGACCAGCAGCACTGTCAGCCCTTTGATGAAAACCGCAGGGGACTGAATCTTGGAGAAGGCGCTGGTTATGTAGTGCTCGTGTCTGAAAAAGTTGCTGCAACCTTATCGCATCATCCTGTTTGTACATTGAGCGGCTATTGCAATGCCAACGATGCCTATCATCAAACCGCATCCTCTCCCGATGGTGCCGGTTCCTACCTGGCCATGAAGGGAGCATTGGAGCAGAGCGGTTTGCAGCCCGGTGAAATTGATTATATAAACCTTCATGGTACCGGCACGCAAAATAATGATATAGCGGAAGGCACCGCCATTAAAATGTTGTTTGAAGGGCATTATCCGCCCATGAGCTCTACCAAATCCTTTACCGGTCATACGCTCGGAGCCAGTGGGGGAATAGAAGCTGTATTTTCGATGCTGGCCATTCAGCATGGATTGATCTATCCCAACCTGCGCTTGGAAACACCCATGAAGGACCTGCCGTTTGTGCCCGAAAAGCATTTTAAGAAAGGTGTTCCCGTTCGCCATGTACTTTCCAATTCCTTTGGCTTTGGCGGAAATTGTTCATCGCTCATTTTTTCAAAAGTGTAAAATGTATATACAGGCTACGGCAGGCATATCACCCCAGCTCTCATTTGAACGGTTACTATCGGAGCCGGCAGTATATACAGGCAACCGGCTCAGTTGTATAGAGCCCGATTATACACAGCTCATTGATCCTAAGATGATCAGGCGCATGAGCCGCATTATAAAAATGGGTGTTGCCGCCGCAATGGATTGTTTAAAAGCGTCTTCAACGGAAATGCCCGGCGCCGTTATTACCGGCACGGCCTACGGCTGCCTGGCCGATACGGAAACTTTTCTTACTAAAATGGTAGAGAACGGGGAAGAGCTGCTTACGCCTACCGCTTTCATACAATCAACCCACAATACCGTAGGGGCGCAAATTGCCTTGCTGCTTAAATGCCATAACTATAACAACACGTTTGTACACCGGGGATTTTCTTTTGAGAGCGCGCTGCTGGATGCGATCACTTTATTAAAGGAGCAGCAGGTAACAACCGCGCTGGCAGGCGGGATAGATGAGCTTACCGCCACAAGCTATGCTTTGCTCAGCCGCTTTGGCCTGTATAAAAAGCATATTGCTGATAATACGTCCTTATACAATGGAAAATCAAAAGGAACGATAGCGGGTGAAGGCGCTGCCTTTTTTTTACTGGCGGCGCAACCTTCCGGCAACGACTATGCGCAGTTAAACGGTGTAAGTACTTTCTATAAGCCGGGGAGCATCGCGGAAATTGAAAAAAATATTCATGGATTTTTATCTGCTCATGCTGTTCGTATGGAAGATATAGACCTGGTTATAACCGGTCATAACGGCCATATACAGGATGATGCGGTATATGAACAGCTTGCATCAACCGTATTCGAAGGCAAACCCGCCGCCCGCTTCAAGCATTTGTGCGGTGAATATCCTACCGCAACTGCTTTTGCATTGTGGCTGGCCGCTAATATGGTAAAAACAGGACTTGTACCTTCCTGCTTTTTCATTAATCCCGTTACCATTCGGCCCCGGCGCGTTTTAATATACAATCACTATCAAAATACCCATCACGCTTTATACCTGCTGTCTGCATGCTGAACTTTAATACCATCAATATTATTTTTATTACCCTGCTGATCGGGATGATCGGTTATCATTTCTTTTACAGCATTCCGGTGTATGCTTTTATTATATTGCTGCTGGTCTACTCCTCTTTTTTATTTTATGGCAGCTATAATGTAAGGTCTAATTTTTACCTGAAAACAATTTCTGCTGCCAGTACAACACGCAAAGCAATTGCCATCAGCTTTGATGATGGTCCCATGCCTTTATATACTCCGCAAATCCTGCAGGTTTTAAAAGCGCATGATGTGGAGGCCGCTTTTTTCTGCATTGGTAAACGTATACAGGAAAACGGTGCCTTGTTAAAGCAGGTATATGATGAAGGGCATGTTATCGGTAATCACAGCTATTCGCACGACCTGTGGTTTGACCTTTTTTCAGCACAAAAAATGAACAGGGATCTGCAGTTGATGAATGAAGCCATGCAACAGGTTACGGGTGTTAAACCCCGCTTTTTCCGGCCGCCTTACGGCGTTACCAACCCCAACCTTAAAAAAGCGATCGAAAAAAATAATTTTATTCCTATAGGATGGACGGTGCGTTCAATGGATACCGTGGCAAAAGACGTCCGGAAATTACTGGCAAAAGTTACCGGATCGTTAAAACCGGGAGCTATTATATTATTTCATGATACCAGCAAAGTTACGCTGGATATGCTTCCTGTGTTTATACAACAAGTAAGGCAAAAGGGCTATGAGATTGTGCGGTTAGACAAATTGCTTAATTTGGAGCCCTATGCGTGAAATCGTTTTAACTGTAATACTATGTACGGCCGTAATGGCTGTAAAGGCACAATACCCGGGGTATAAGCTGCTGGCAGACCCTTCAGCTTTTCAGACCCAGTTTGCCACCGCCTCGCAAAAAACAAATACCATTAAAAGCGACTTCATACAGGAAAAAAACCTGAGCCTGCTGGCAGAAAAAATTGTGTCGAAAGGAAAATTCTGGTTCAGGAAGGAAAATGCCATACGCATGGAGTATACACAGCCCTTTCAGTACCTGATGGTTATTAACGGGAGTAATGTATATATAAAGGACAGCCAGAAAGAAAATAAAATATCCACAAAATCCAACAAGCTTTTTCAGCAGATCAACAAAATAATAATAGACTGTGTAAATGGCAGGGCTTTACAGGGCAATGATTTTAAGGTACGGATATTTGAGGGCAGTACGGCTTACCTCGCGGAACTTTCACCCGTTGATAAAAACCTGAAAACTTTCTTCAGCCATGTTAATATGATCATTGAGAAAAAGGATTATGCCGTGTCGCGCATTGAAATGCATGAGCCTTCCGGCGATGATACCAGCCTTCAGTTTGTTAACCGCCAATTCAACACACCGCTTGCCGATGCGCTGTTTGCTATACGTTAGTTGCTGGCTGGTATGCGCCGCATGTTCTTCTGCCTATAAAAAATTGCAGCGTACAGAAGCCGGTACAGCTTGTGTTGCGGCTTTCAAACCTTCCTTTACCCGCGCCTTATACAATGCGCAGGTAAATGTAACCGGGAAGCACCTGAGCGGGTTGCTGCTGATCAAAACCATGCCCGACAGCAGCGTAAGAGTGGTTTTCTCCAGCGAAGCCGGGTTTACATTCTTTGATTTTGAATGGAATAAGCATGCGTTTAAAGTCCATTATATTTTCAGCCAGATGGATAAAAAGCCGGTGATCAGAACCCTGCGTAAAGATTTTGAGCTGGTGCTGATGCGGCACCTTGATGCTCCGGGAGCATATACGTTAAAAGAAGATGAAACGTATTACCGGGTGTTTCCGAACGGTAAGGATTTTTATTATTACATTACCGACAGTGCCTGCGCTAACCTGCTGCAGATGGAAAGAGGAAGCAGGAAAAAAAAGGTGGTGGAAGCCGTAATGCTGGCAGGCAATGATGGTATGCCTGATAGCATTGGCATTAAACATCACAATTTCAGTTTTGATATAGGTTTAAAACGTTTGTATGATATTGAAAGATGATTTTTATACTATTACGCAACTAACGGAAGAAGATTACACGATCCGGGCCATGCTGAAGCTGAACCCGGGGCACAGGATATTTGAAGGACATTTTCCCGGTCAGCCGGTAGTGCCGGGTGTGTGTATGATACAAATGATAAAAGAAATAGTAGAAACCGTTACCGGAAAAAGTTTGCTGTTAAAACAATCTGATCATATCAAATTTCTATCGGTCATCAATCCAATGGAAGAAAAGCCTGTTAATGCGTCTGTTCAGTATAACGATAAGAGAGAAGAGGGTATGCATATAGTAGCTTCCCTGCATTGCGAAGAAAGGATTTGCCTGAAATTCAAGGCTGTTTTTGTAGCTATATAATGAATGCCTGATCAATCAGCCCGAATGCCCAAGGTCTTTCCCCGGGTTCACCACATCTCTCACCAGTTGTTTTAATTCTTTGATTTCCGGGAACCGGCCGGCAGATTTTCTGTCGAAAACAACATGGTTATTGATGCTGATGCTATAACGGCCGGCAGTGTCCGAAGGCTGCAGCGTAACTCCTTTTATATCGCCGGTAAAGGTGGTGAGCAGCTCCTGCGCCATGTAAGCCGCCCGTAACAGCCAGCCACATTGCGGGCAATATTCAATTGTAATTATATCTTTCACGGAAAACGTTGTTGTACTGCAAAAATACAATAAGCAAAATCAGTTATACTAATTCTTTCTGCGTTTCGTACGCTTTGGCGGTTCAGCCATTATTTCATCCACGGTTTTCAGCTTCGCATCGTCGTCCGCTTTTTTTATATAAATGGTACGGTATAGTATTTGCGAAGGATTTTGCCGGGATTTAACAGTGATCTCTACTTTTTCAACAGCAGGTTCAAAAGGCAGCCACAGGCTGTTGCCATAAAATTTCCCGTAGGAGGAAGTGAAAATGAGCTGGGTGCTGTCCATAGGGCGGAAACTACCGTTCGAAAGCTTTCCAATGATATTAATATAATTGTAGGTTCCTTTTTTCAGGCTGTCGGTATACAAGTTAAAATAGATACTGTCTACCTTTTGAGCAAAGCCAGTGCTGCAGAAAGCCACTAAAAGGGGTATAAGTAGTATTTTCTTCAAGCCGGGTGTTGTTTTATGTATTGTTATGACGGGTATACCGGTACAAAAGTACAGTTACAGAAAAAACTACGCCAAATCTTTACTTTTATATAACAAATAGAGCGGCACCCCGCTTAAAATTGGTACAACCGGTATTTGTGTGCTATACTACCCTGTAATAGCGTTGAGCATTTTGTGCCAATGCCGAACTAAAAATCTATTGCCTGTTATCCTGACGAAGGAAGGGTCGGCTGGCGTTTTATATTGCCAGTAATTAATTTATCTTAGCACACTATGCCCTCACCTATATTATGGCAACCTTCAGAACAATTTAAGGTCAATTCCAATCTTGCAGAATATATGCAATGGTTAAAAGATAATTTGAGCCTTGAATGTAAAGATTATGATACTTTATGGAAATGGTCTGTTGAACATCCGGTTGATTTCTGGCAGAGCATTTCAGATTACTTTAAGCTCATCCATCACGCTCCATGCAGGAACGTAATGAGCGAAGATCACATGCCGCATACAAAATGGTTTGAAGGAGGTACATTGAATTATGCGGAGCACATTTTTCGCAATGCAACAGCCGAACGTCCTGCGCTGTTATTTCAATCCGAGCGGCACCCGCTTACATCCGTGAGTTGGGAAGAGCTGAAACACAAGGTAGCTGCATTGCAAAGCTTTTTTATACAGCAGGGTATACAGCCTGGTGACAGGATTGCGGCCTATTTACCCAATATTCCCGAGGCTACCATCTCGTTACTGGCCGCTATGAGTGTTGGTGCGGTATGGAGCAGTTGTTCGCCCGATTTTGGAGCAGGAAGCGTAATGGAACGTTTTCAGCAAATTGAACCCAGAATATTGATTGCGGTGGATGGATATATGTATAATGGAAAAATATTCAACCGGAGGGAAGAAGTGAAAGCCATCAGGGAGGCGCTTCCCTCGGTTGAAAAATTAATACGGATCCCTTATGCGGCTAATGACACTGATATGCAGGACGTGCCGGATACCGTGTTATGGGATGAAGTGATGCAAACCTCCTATACAGGTTTGCGGTTTACCGCTGTTCCTTTTGATCATCCTGTATGGATATTATATTCTTCCGGCACAACTGGTATTCCCAAAGCCATCACGCATAGTCATGGCGGTGTATTGCTTGAACATTTTAAATACCTGGCTTTTCATAATGATGTGCAGCCCGGTGAAGTTTTTTTCTGGTTTACCACCACCGGCTGGATGATGTGGAACTACCTGCACGCGGCCCTGCTTACGGGTGCTACCATTGTATTGTACGATGGCAGCCCCGGCTACCCTGATATCAGCGTACTGTGGCGGATGGCTGCTAACGCAGGGGTGCATCATTTTGGTACCAGCGCGCCTTTTATCATGGCCTGTAAAAAAGCGGGTATACTTCCGGGTGAGTACGGCGATCTTTCTGCATTGCGTTCTGTAAGCGCTACCGGGTCGCCGCTGCCGCAGGAAGGGTTTGATTATGTGTATGAAAAAATAAAGAAAGACCTGTGGCTGTGCAGCATGAGCGGCGGCACGGATGTGTGCACCGCGTTTGTAGGCGGGTGCCCCCTGTTGCCGGTATACGAAGGAGAAATTCAATGCAGGGCTTTGGGTTGCGATCTGTATGCGCTGGATGAAGAGGGTAATCGTTTATGGAATGAGGTGGGAGAAATGGTAATTACCAAACCCATGCCCTCCATGCCGGTATTTTTCTGGAATGATCAACAGTTTGAAAAATATCTTTCCAGTTATTTCGAAACCTATCCCGGGATATGGCGGCATGGCGACTGGGTGAAAATAACGCCGCAGAACGGGGTGGTTATTCTCGGCCGGTCAGACGCTACGCTTAACAGGCAGGGCGTACGTATTGGTACGGCGGAAATATACCGGGCGGTAGATACGATCCCGGAAATTAAAGACAGCCTGATCGTTAATATTGAACTGCCCGGTGGCGGCGATTATATGCCCTTATTTGTGGTGATGAAAGAAAACCACAGCTTAACCGCGGAAATAAAAGATACCATCAAAAGAACATTACGCAGCACTTATTCCCCACGTCATGTGCCCGATGAGATAATCGCGGTAAATGATATTCCGTATACCATCAGCGGTAAAAAAATGGAAATGCCCGTTAAGAAGATACTAATGGGCAGGCCATTGGAGAAATCAGTAAACACCGGTTCAGTAAAAAACCCGGAGTCGCTGGAATTCTTCAAAACATTTGTGGTGAAGAAATAGGGGGGAGGGTGTAGGTTTCAGGTTGCAGGTTGCAGGGTATAGGTTGCAGGTTGCAGAGTGCCGTTCATAAAAGGTCCGTTTTTGCGAGGCGTCAAACACATGCCGGATGTTAGGAGAACTATACACGCCGTGGCCTGCCTACCGGCAGGTAGACAATCCCATTGAAGCGAAGCGGAGTAGTAAGCCATCTACAAAGAAATATAAATCGGACTCTGCCATTGTGAGATTACCTACTGCCGGTAGGCAGGCTTCAACTCTTAAAAATTATTACGCATTATTCAGATCAGTTCAGGGTCACGTAATGATGTTTATGAAAGATTTATTATCTGCAGGTGGGAAAGCAGAATAGCATTGGTGTTGCACAAGCGAGCGTGGCAACTGTAGCTTAATAGCAACAATGCAGCTAAGTACATAAAATACCCTGCCACGAAGGAGATCAGGCAAAACATATTCACTATATGCCAGGCACCTCAAATTTCAAATCTTTCAATCTTCCTTTTCTTCTTCCGTATCGGGCTTTCTTACATGCCGGTTTCTTAACCTCACCGCCGGGTTGGTCATGGGGCTGAGGCCGGGGCGTTCATCACCCAGTAAAATACCCCAGTGCCGGAAGTCGGTAGTATGATCAAAAATAATTTTAAGTATGGCAATCATAGGCAGCGATAAGAACATGCCCGAAACGCCGGCAAGCGTGCCGCCGATAATAACGCCTATGATGCTTACCAGGGCGTTGATCTTTACTTTAGAGCCTACAATGCGTGGCATGAGGATATTATTGTCTAAGAATTGTACAACAGTAATTACGATTAGCACGGCAAAAATATGCCATAGTTCACTGGAGGAAGTAAGCGTAAGCAATACCCCGATGACATTGCCAATGAGGGCGCCCACATAAGGAATAAGATTAAGTATGGCAAAGATGATAGCGATAAGCATGGCATGCTTGATTCCTATGATCATTAAAATGCCTCCCAGTAAAACGGTCATATAGGTTACCTGTATCACTAAGCCCATCAGGTAACTTTTAACCATTACTTCCGTTTCGCGCAGCGCCGATTCTACCTGCGGGTGATCGTCCCTGTTAAACCACAAAAAAATAAAACGCAGTAAAAGATTTTTGTAAAAGAGGATGAGAAAAATATAAATAGGGAGCAGCCCCATAAATACAAATACGCCGGTAATGGATACTGCCGCTCCGCTCAGGTAAGAGCCCGCGTTATTGAGCAACTTGCCACCCTGTTCCTGCAGCACTTTAATTTGCTGGTCGGCAGAAAGATTCAGGTTCCTGTTGATCCAGTTGCTCAGTGTAGTCCAGTGTAGGTTAAGGTTTTTCTCTAATTGGGGAAAATCTTTTACAAGAGAAGCGATCTGCAGGGAAAAAAATGCCAGTATGGCTATGATGATAAGGGCGGCTGTTAAAATAACCAGTACGATAGCAATGAGCTCAGGGATTTTTATTTTTCGCAAAAAACGGAACAGCGGCAATAGCATAAGGCTGATGAAAAAAGCCATCAGCAGGGGCATAATGATGGAATTGGCCACAGAAAAAAGGGCTATGAGTAAACATAACCCCAAAAGCTCTATAGAACGTGTTACAGTTAAAGGCAATTGTTTCATACGTCAGGTATTGTTAACAAGTTAAGTATAAAAAATATGCCAGTTCAATAAAAAACCGCAACGGTTGGTTAGCATAGTGAAAATATAATTAAGTAGCAGGCAAATTACTTATTTTTAAATAAAGAACGCAGTTATGAAAAAGGTATTCCCATTCCTTATTTTCTTTTTTACAGTTGCTGCACTTACCGCTCAAACCGGTGCGCCGGGCCGCCTTCTGGCAGGTGCGGCCGAGGCGGTAATCAATCCGCCCAATGAAAGCTTTCTCGCCGGTTATGATCAGAACCGCAGGAGCACAGGCGTGCACGACAATCTTTTTGTAAAAGCGGTAGTAGTGGCCAACAGGCTCAACGCACTGGCACTTGTTACTATAGATTGTATAGGTTTGCCCTATCCTGTTGTGCAGCAAATAAGAGATGCGGTGGAATTAAAACTCCCGCCTGATGTATTCAATGCAGAACAAATCATTGTTTCTTCTACGCACACCCATTCCGGTCCGGATGTAATTGGCATATGGGGAATGGATGTGGCGCATACCGGAACAGACAGCGGGTATATCCGCTTTTTAGTTAAGACTACCGCGGAGGTGATCGAAAAAGCATGGAAGCGGCGGCAGGCGGCTGTGGCAAAATATGCCGATACCGTATTCGGGGAAGGATGGGTAGAGAATGTTTCAGACAGCACCGAAGTTGATCGTTCGGTTAGCATTATGCAGTTTACCACTTCCGGTGGAAAGAATATTGCCACACTTACTAATTTTGCCTGCCATCCTACTTTTTTGGGAAGAGAAAATACATTGGTGAGCGCCGACTTTCCTTCCGGGTTTTATAAACAAATGAAGAAAAATGCGGGTGGCATCAACTTATACGTACAGGGTGCGATAGGAGGATGGGTGCAGCCTGAAAAAGTGGCGCGTACCTTTGAAGAAGCGGAAAAGAAAGGAGCCGCGCTTGCTACTGCAGTTACCGGGGCATTAAAGCAAGCGAAGAAATTAGAGGGAACCGCTATATCCTTTGCTTCACGCCGTTTTGAGATACCGGTTAACAATAACGGGTTTAAGCAAATGACCGCCGCGGGAATAATTAAGAGAGATATCAGCGACGGCACTCCTACCGAAATTGCCTGGTTTACTATCGGCAACGCGGTATTTGCCACGCATCCGGGTGAAACCTCTCCTTTATATGCTTTCGCCACCAAGCAATTAATGACCAATAACGGGCCAAAATTCATTATAGGCTTAGGGCAGGATGAGCTGGGCTATATTCTGAAACCCGATTTTTTTGAACCAGGCACCAGGCTGCATGCCGCTCCTTACCTTACCGGTATGTCGCCGGGCGAAGCAGCCGGAGCCGCCATGATGCAGGTACTCACGGAGCTGGCGGAGCGGGATGGGGAGCAATGACAGGTGAAATCAAATCCGAAGCCGAAAATTCTAAATCCGAAGAGAATACAAAGCACCAGGAACAAATCACAAAAAACAAACCTGCCTGCGGCAGGCAAGCTTGTCCGCCGGGACGGATAAAATTCAAGTATAAAATTCGAAGCTAAATACAATCTCAACGCTCAAATCAAACAGCTATACTGCGGACTACTGAAAAATGAGAAAGCAGCAGCGAAATGAAGCTGAAATCACAGCAGCACTAAGGCTTCATCAGGGCTCCTTCCCGAAATCGGGCTGTATATTGATTTCGGGCGGCTTTTTTGGTTACTTTTTTTCCGCAAAAAAAGTAACAAACAGTTAAAGTCAAAATACAGATGGCTTGTTACCGCCAATGAAACACCATGTCATTTTCAAAGTGCTTAAGGGAGCTTATGGTTTACTCACCATGACAGACAAAATCAAATCCGAAACTTCAAATCCGAAATTCGAAGAGAATACAAAGCACCAAAAGACAAATCACAAGAACCAAATAAATCTCAAATATTAAATCCGAAGTGGATACAACTATAAACTGTAAACTAAAAAGAATAGAAGCCAGAAAAGGCCCGTCTTTGCGAGGCGTCAAAAATATGCCGGATAATTAGAAGAACTATGCACGCCGAAGCCTGCCTGCCGGCAGGTAGACAATCTGCCTGAAGCGCAGCGGAGCAGTAAGCCAATTTAAAGAAATATGAATTCGTCTCCGGCCTTGGAGATTGCTTCGACCCTTTAAAATATAGTAGACATCATTCAGATCCGTTTAGGGTCTCGCAATGACGTTCAAATCCGAAGCCAATGCAACCATAAACCACCAGCCATAAACGATAAATCCAACATTGAAACGGATTTCCCCCTGAAACTTGCAATCTGTAACCTGTGTAATACTCACCACTCACCATTCTGGTATTCATCCTGTCGTTAGTAGCTACTCACCCGATAGCTCTGATACCTGACGGCTGACAGCTACGCCTACTGATTCACCAGCTTCATAGCGCCATCGCTATACCGGTTGCCTACATTAGGATAGCGGGCAATTACATCATTGATCTTTTTCAAATCATTAGCTGATAAATGAATATCTACCGCGCCTGCATTCTCTTCTAAGTATTTTCTTTTTTTAGTACCGGGTATGGGTATAATATGATCACCCTGCGCCAATACCCATGCCAGGGCAAGGTGTGCCGGCGTTGCATTTTTGTCTTTAGCCAGCGTTGCAAATGCGTTTACCAATTGCACATTGTTTTGCAGATGTTCTTCATTGAGACGGGGTAATGTGCGGCGGAAATCATCTGCCGCCAGTTGCGTGGGATCGTTTACCGTGGCAGTAATAATTCCGCGTGCCAGCGGCGAATAAGGGATCAATGAAATACCCAGTTCACGTACCGTATCCATTATTTCACCTTCTATGTCCCTGCTCAGTAATGAATATTCGCTCTGTAATGCAGCGATAGGGTGAACGGCATGTGCTTTCCGGATAGATTGGGCGGAAGCCTCGCTCAACCCGAGGTAGCGCACCTTCCCTTCTTTCACCAGGCCGGACATGGCGCCAACGGTTTCTTCTATAGGAATATTTTTATCTATGCGGTGAGCATAGTACAGATCAATGGTTTCAATTTTTAAGCGTTGCAGGCTTTTTTCAACAGCCGTTTTTATATAAGCCGGCGATCCGTCAACATAGGTGCCTGGCAGGCCGCTATGCCCCGGTGTACTGTCTTTAAAGCGAAAACCAAATTTAGTGGCAATAAAAACCTTATCGCGGTTAGTGGTCAATACCTGCGATATCAGCTCTTCATTTTTTCCGTTGCCATACATATCGGCTGTATCCCAGAAATTGATACCCAGGTCTAAAGCCTTATGCAGCGTAGCGATGCTTTCCGTGTCATCTGTTGGTCCGTAGGCGTAGCTCATACCCATGCAGCCTAAGCCAATAGCGGATAATTGTTCATGGGTGTTGCCCAATCTTCTGTATTGCATAATATATTTTTATATCATTACCATTGTATTAACGCTACGATCTGTTCAAGGTATTGCCGGTCGGTAGTATCGAACTGGTTATAAGCATTACTGTCGACGTCCAGTACGCCCACTACTATATTGTTTCTGATAACAGGCACAACAATTTCCGATTTCGACAGGCTGCTGCAGGCAATATGTCCCGGAAATTGCCCAACATCGGGAATGATGATCGTTTGTGCCTTTTCCCAGGCGGCGCCACACACGCCCCTTCCCTTACGGATACGGGTACACGCTACCGGTCCCTGGAAAGGGCCTACTACCAGCTCAGTATCCTTAACGATGTAAAACCCTACCCAAAACCAGCCAAACTGTTCTTTCAGGGCAGCGGCTATATTCGCGAGGTTGGCCACCAGGTCGCGCTCGCCCTCTATCAGTGCTTTTACCTGTGGAATAAGCGCCTGGTATTGCTCCGCTTTGGAACCCGTTGCAATGATCAGATCTTCTGCCATACTGTAAAGGTAGCAAGTTACTGGGTGCAGGGAAAGCATACTGTTTTCTGCCTTCCTCTTTTCACGTTTGACACAGCAATATATTTCAGGTTACGAGGCGTATATACCCACATGTGATCTGACCCTCCTTCTGTCGGGTACCGACCACATTTTCAAATTTTCAAATTGCCGTATTTTCAAATTTCTACAACGGTCTAATCCATATATTCCTGAAAGCCACGGGGTTGCCGTGGTCCTGTAAGCTGATTGGTTCTTTAGCACTATGCTTTTCGTAATTGGGTGTGCCCACATATTGCGTACTGCCCCAGATGGTAGTATTGTTTTGCACAATAACGCCATTATGAAATACGGTAATTTTTGCGGGTGTTCTAACGGTACCATCTTCCTGGAAAGTGGGAGCGGTAAACAGTATATCATAGGTTTGCCATTCGCCCGGTCCGCGGGAAGCATTTACCAAAGGAGGTGTTTGTTTATAAATGCTGGCAGCCTGCCCGTTAGCATAAGTGCGGTTGTTGTAATTATCCAAAACCTGCAGTTCGTATCTGCCCATCAAAAAAATACCACTGTTACCGCGTCCCTGGCTTTCTCCTTTTACTACAGCAGGGGTACGCCATTCAATATGCAACTGGCAATCGCCAAAACCATCTTTTGTTTCTATACCGCCGGTACCACCAACTACCACCAGAGCGCCATCTTCGATTTTCCATTTTACGGCTCCACCGTCTTTTTGCGATTTCCATTTGGAAGCGTCTTTGCCGTCAAACAATACAATAGCGTCTGAAGGCGCATCAGCGGCGGTTTTGCCGGGAGTGATGACACGTACTGCGGGATCCCAGTATTCGGTTAATTTAGGGTCGCCTTCCCGGGGTGCTTTTTGTGCAAAACCTGCGGAAACAGCGAAGCATAAACAAGCGCTCATTACAATTTTAGATAAACGAATGATCATAGTTAAAATTTGTTGCGTGTATAAAAGAGGGTACAATTTATAAAATAATTTGTTTAGATGCCGGTTTTAACAAACGCGCAACGAATTAAAAGTTTGAAGATTTCTAATTTATAGTTTATGGTTATACAAAAAGTTACCGCAAAAACAAAGGGCAGGAAGTAGCAGATTCCTGACTGTAATGTCATACCCCCTTTATCCTCTGCTCCTTCGCGCGTATTGCGTGAAACATAGAACCACGGAGGCAGGGTGGCACAGAGGGACGTATAGTCTGTACTTATGATTTCATACTTAAAACAGCACTTAACCTTCCTTTGCTCCTTTGCGTGAAACCCGTAAAAGAACCGACATAAATTTTGCCAGGTAAAACCTGTGCCTTATTTTTGCGCGGTTAAAACGAAACAATAATGATTCATCGCACACATCACCACCATCATTTCTTGCCCAAAGGGTAGGCCGGTGCTGTATGTGCAGATTTCAATACAACATGTTAGAGGCTTACCGTTCGGTAGGTCTTTTTTATTTTAAACCCATCAGACAATGCTTAAACTGGCTATACAAAAATCGGGACGGCTGCATGAAGATTCGATGAAGCTGCTCAAAGAATGCGGCATCGCCATTTCCAACGGTGCCAACAAGCTCAAAACAGAAGCTACCAATTTTCCGCTGCAGGTATTTTTTTTGAGGGATGATGATATTCCCCAATATGTGGAAGACGGGGTAGCCGATATTGGCATTGTGGGTGAGAATGTAGTATATGAAAAGAACAAGTTGGTAAAAACCGTTGAACAGTTGGGATTCGGCGGTTGCAGGCTGAGCATTGCCGTGGTAAGAGGCGAACAGTATAATAACATACAATCGCTCGAAGGCCGGCGCATTGCTACCAGCTATCCGCACCTGACCCGGCAGTTCCTGAAAAAGAATAAGGTGAATGCTGAAATACATGAGATCAGCGGATCCGTGGAAATTGCTCCCGGCATCGGTTTGTCCGACGCCATCTGCGACTTAGTGAGCAGCGGGTCTACCCTGCTTACCAACGGACTGAAAGAAGTGGAAACCATACTGCAATCGCAGGCAGTGCTTATCCGGCATAATAATTTCGATGCGGTTCAGCAGCAGGTACTTGATAAGTTACTGTTTCGTATACACGCCGTAAGAAAAGCGAAGAACAATAAATATATTTTATTGAACGCTCCCAACAATAAGTTAGATGAGATCATTGGTTTGCTGCCTGGCATGAAAAGCCCTACGGTATTGCCTTTGGCAGATAAGGGATGGAGCTCAGTGCACAGTGTATTGAGCGAAGATGAATTTTGGGATAAAATAGAAAGGTTAAAAGCCGCAGGCGCACAGGGTATACTGGTGGTGCCCATTGAGAAAATGGTGATGTAGGTGCAAATCCAAAAGGGAAAATCCGAAATCCGAGGTAGAAGACCCAATAATCAAAAAACAAGAACCAAATAAATTCGAAATCCGAAAACAAATGCAACCATCAACGATAAACCACAAACAATAAACTATATTAATTTCAAACCGTTCCATGAACATTATCATCCATCCCCCGCGTAACGAATGGCCAGCATTGCTGCAACGGCCGGCGCTGGATCATTCCACGCTGGAAGCTGCTGTGCTGGAGGTGCTGAACAATGTGAAACAAAACGGGGATAAAGCGCTGGTTGAGCTCACCCAACGTTTTGACGGGGTGTTACTGAAAGAGATTAAAGTATCCAACGCAGAAATAGCAGCGGCAGGGCAGGAATTAACCACCGAACTGAAGTCCGCTATTTTGCAGGCAAAAGAGCATATAGAAAAATTTCATGCCGCACAGGTACAACCGGTTGAAAAAATAGAAACCATGCCGGGCGTGCAGTGCTGGCGCAAAAACACGGGAATTGAAAAAGTGGGATTGTATATTCCGGGCGGCTCGGCGCCGTTGTTTTCCACGGTGCTGATGCTGGGTATACCGGCGGTGCTGGCGGGTTGCAGGGAAATTGTTTTATGTACCCCGCCGGGTAAAGACGGTACTGTTCATCCTGCTGTATTATATGCGGCCGGGGTGGCGGGCATTACGCAAATATATAAAGCCGGCGGCGCACAGGCCATTGCGGCTATGGCTTACGGTACGGAAACCATTCCTGCTGTATATAAGATTTTTGGCCCGGGCAACCAGTATGTAACCTGCGCCAAGCAGTTGGTACAACGCTATGGCGTTGCCATTGATATGCCCGCCGGTCCGAGCGAAGTATGCGTGCTGGCCGATGAAACCGCCAATGCAGCATATGTTGCCGCTGACCTGCTGTCGCAGGCGGAGCATGGCCCCGATAGCCAGGTATTGCTGGTGAGCACTTCCGTGCAGGTTGCGGAGCAGGTGATCAGGGAGGTGAATGAACAATTAAATGAACTGCCGCGTAAAAACATTGCCATAAAGGCATTAGAGAACAGTAGGGCAATTATAATTGAAAATATACATGAGAGTATGGCATTCATTAATGCCTATGCACCCGAACACCTTATCATCAGTTGTGCCAACGATGAGGCTGTTGCGGAACAGGTAGTGAATGCAGGTTCCGTGTTCCTGGGTAATTATTCGCCGGAAAGCGTGGGCGACTACGCCAGCGGAACCAATCATACCCTGCCTACTAACGGGTACGCCAAAGCGTACAGTGGCGTAAGCGTGGATAGTTTTGTAAAAAAGATCACTTATCAAAAGTTAACACAGGAAGGATTGAAAAATCTTGCTTCCACTGTAATTTGTATGGCTGAAGCAGAGGGCCTGCAGGCGCATGCCAATGCGGTGAGGAAGAGGATGTGAGAATTGGGAGCGGAAAACCCCATGAGGTTTGTGGGAGGGGAATTACAGCGAGGGAAAGCCTCATAGGTTTAAAGGAGGGAAAGATAAATGTGGAAGTGCGGGTGATTTGAAAATGAGAGATTAAGGATAAACTGCAAATGCAAAACTATAAATTCCAATGTGAGTGGTGAGTCGTCAGTAGTGAGTGGGTTTCCTAACTACAAACCACAAACAATAAACTACAAATTGAATTACGGCTATGAATTTTAACGTAAACGACCTGGTAAGGGAAAATGTAAAGCAGTTGGTTCCCTATTCTTCCGCGCGCGACGAATTTAGCGGCGAGGCGAAAATCTTTTTAGATGCCAATGAAAACAGTCTGGGATCACCAACAACGAAATGGTATAACCGTTACCCCGACCCACATCAACTGAAAATAAAAGAAAAGCTTTCAGCTATAAAAGGTGTGCCGGCAAAAAATATTTTTTTGGGCAATGGCAGCGATGAATGCATTGACATTTTGTTCCGCGCTTTTTGCAATCCGGGGAAAGACAATGTGATTATTTGCCCACCTACTTACGGTATGTACGAAGTGAGCGCTCATATCAATGATGTGGAATTGCGTAAAGTGCCCCTGCTTGAAAATTTCCAGTTAGACCTGGTGCATATGGAAACCCGGGTAGATGATTTTACAAAGCTGATCTGGCTGTGTTCACCGAATAATCCCACGGCTAATTCGCTGCACAGGGAGGATGTGGAAACCGTGCTGAATAATTTCCCTGGCATCGTGGTTATTGATGAGGCCTATATCAACTTTTCGCGCCACCGGTCTTTTGTGCAGGAACTCGCGGAATATCCCAACCTGGTGGTATTGCACACTTTATCCAAGGCCTGGGGGCTCGCGGGATTACGTTTGGGTATGGCTTTTGCGGGAGAAGCTATCATAGCTGTATGCAATAAAATAAAGCCGCCTTATAATATCGGGCAGGCAACGCAGGACCTGGTGCTGAAGGCACTTGACCAGGTGGAAGATGTGAATGAAATGATACGGATACTGGTGAAAGAGCGTGATAGGATGGCAGCGCAACTGTTATCCGTTGGTGTGGTAGAACAGGTGTACCCGTCTGACGCGAATTTTTTACTGGTAAAAGTTAGGGATGCAAAGGCGGTATACCGCGCATTGCTGGATAAGGGTATTGTAGTACGCGACCGCAGTAATGTGCAGTTATGTGAGGGCTGTTTGCGGATAACAGTAGGCAGTCCTGCTGAAAACGAAGCCCTGCTAAACAGTTTAAAAAGTTTCAGTGCGGCATTGTAATTTTAGGCTTTTAAAAATGATATGCGAAGAAGACTGATTCCTGTAAATGTGGTGATAGCAGCACTTTTATTTATTTTGCTGAGCCTCGACCTGGATCAAACCAAGCCGCCGCCCGCCGTAATGGAAAAGGGAAAAGCCATATACGGGAAAGAATGCCTGGGCTGCCACCAGCCGGACGGACTGGGTGTGCAGGGTATGAACCCGCCGCTGGCACAAACAGAGTGGGTACTGGGCCCAAAGAACCGGCTGATAAATATTGTAGTGAACGGCTTAACGGATCCTATAGAAATTGATGATGATCTTTTTCATAATCCCATGCCGCCTCACCTGCATTTAACCGACCAGGAGGTGGCCGATGTGCTCACCTACGTGCGGAATAGCTTTGGCAATAAAGCCAGTGCGGTTACCGCAAGGGAAGTAAAGAAAGTGAGAGCGGAGAAGAAGATATGATAGACTAAATTAAGATCACTATTTATAACACCTTTACACCTTAAACTAAACTCCTGAAATAAGCATTATGGCAAAACGGATTTTATTTATTGACAGAGATGGTACATTGATTTACGAAGACCCACCAACCTACCAGTTAGATTCGTACGACAAGCTTACTTTTTACCCGCACATGTTTGAATACATGACCAAAATTGCCAGGGAACTGGATTATGAGCTGGTGATGGTGAGTAACCAGGACGGGCTGGGCACAGACAAATTTCCGGAAGATACTTTTTGGCCTTTGCATAACCTGGTGATGAAGAGCCTGGAAGGCGAAGACATTTTTTTCAGCGCGGTGCATATAGATAAAACCTACCCGCATGAGAATGCGCCCACCCGTAAACCTGCCATTGGCATGCTTACGCAGTATTTGAATAACCCGGCGTATGATATTCCCGGTTCGTTTGTTATCGGTGATCGCATAACCGATATTCAACTGGCTAAGAACCTGGGCTGCCGCGGCATATGGCTGAATAACGATGCCGCGCTGGGTGCTGAAGAAATTTCGGATAAAGTAGCTGCACTGCAGGATACCATTGCCCTGGAAACAACCGAATGGAGCAGGATATATGAATTTTTGAAGCTGGGGTTGCGTTCGGTTACCCTTGAACGTAATACCAATGAAACAAAGATCAGCGTGGCATTGAATATTGACGGATCGGGGAAAGCGGATATTACAACAGGCATTGGTTTCTTTGATCACATGCTGGAGCAGATCGCCCGTCATGGTAAAATGGATTTATTTGTTCAAACCAAAGGCGACCTGCATATTGATGAACATCATACCATTGAAGATACCGGCATTGCGCTGGGAGAAGCTTTTGCCAAAGCGCTGGCAGATAAAAGAGGTATGGAGCGCTATGGTTTTGCCCTGCCGATGGATGAAGCCGATGCCAAAGTGCTGATTGATTTTGGCGGGCGGAACTGGCTGGTATGGAATGCGGAATTTAAGCGCGAGAAGATAGGAGAGATGCCTACGGAAATGTTCTATCATTTCTTTAAATCGTTTTCAGATGCCGCCAAATGTAACCTCAATATTGAATGCCGGGGCGATAACGAGCACCATAAAATAGAAGCGATATTCAAAGCGTTCGCGAAAGCTATCCGCATGGCGGTTAAGCGCGACCCGCTGAGCAACTATTTGCCGAGCACGAAGGGGGTATTATAATGCTCTTTGTGCAGATATCGCCCGGAGGCGATAGTACAGTTCTGCGAGGCGAAGACGCCTCGCAGAACTGTACTGTATTGATTAAAATGTTTGTCGTGTTATACTTGTGCCGGCACTTTATTAAAAATTAACCTTTTAGGATGTTAGGTAAAATTGCAACAGCGTTTTGCTTTGTGGTTGTATATCTATAATATTTTAAATGCCCTGGGTCCCTTAAGGGTTAGGGATTGCGCGGTGTCTGCATTGTAAAGTACAATATCATCAACCGATATAATGCTCCCGCTTTCCAGGTTCGATATGGTTTATATAACCTCCTTTGGAAAATATTACCTATTAAGCGCCCCGGTAAAAAGCTGCGCTTACTTAAAACGTTCACAAAATTTAATGAATGAGTTGTATGCGGTATTCCAACCGGCACTTTAGCCTAAAGCCACATCCAATACCATCATGGTGGCGAACCCGAGCATGGCCCCAATGGTAGACAGATCGGTTTCATCCCCACTTTGAGATTCCGGGATCAGTTGTTCTACTACCACAAATATCATGGCGCCGGCAGCAAATGAAAGCGCGTAAGGAAGCAAAGGGGTAACCGTAAAAACGAGGTAGGCTCCAACAACCCCGGCAATGGGCTCCACAATGCCGGAGAGCTGCCCGTAAAAAAAAGCCCTTCGTCTCGAAAAGCCCTCCCTGCGCAGGGGTATGGAAACGGCCGCGCCTTCAGGAAAATTTTGTAATCCAATGCCTATGGCAAGTGAAACAGCGCCGGCAAGCAGGCCGATATCGGGGTTGTGGGCTAAAGCGCCAAATGCCACGCCCACCGCCAGCCCTTCCGGGATATTATGCAGGGTAATAGAAAGAATGAGCAGCACACTTCTTTTCCAGGCAGTTCTTATTCCTTCGGCTTTAGCCATAGGCCGGCCAATATGCAAGTGGGGTAATACTTTATCTGCCATTAATAAAAAAGCGCCGCCTGCTAAAAAACCAACCACTGCGGGCACCCAGGGAATGCTGCCGTTTTTTTCCGCCATTTCAATGGCCGGCTTCAGCAGCGACCAAAAGCTCGCGGCTATCATTACACCCGCCGCGAAGCCCAGCATGGCATTCAGGATATTTTTGTTGATTTTCTTAAAAAAGAAAACCATAGACGCGCCTAAGGCGGTAACAAAATAAGTAAATAAGGTAGCAAAAAGCGCCAGTAACACCGGATTGTAATCAAGTAGCCAGTCTAATTTCATAATTCAAATCGTGCTGTTATGGTATTGCTTTGTGTCGGGTTAAAATATTACCACTACTATAATGTGTATTCAATTTCCAACGCATAAATATACATACAAAGCTGTTATAAAGCATTAACCCTCTGGTAAGAGACTGCGCGGGGCTTGTTGTTTATTACTTATTCCGTGGGACGCAATGGTCTCGTGTGACAAAAAAAATGTGAAAGTCGCCTGTGTCACCGTGTCCCCCGATACGGGAGGCTGTTACTACCGCTGCTACACTGCTTCATTCACGATCGCCAGCGCCATGCCATCATGGTATTTGCTGCCCACCGTTTGAATGATGGTGGCGGTAACCCCGCTGGTGGCGGCCATTCGTTTTATAAAGCGTTGTACGCCGGTTACGTTGGTATCTGTGCTGTTTTCTTCTAATATTTTACCTTCCCGCACTACATTATCGGCAATGATCAGCGTGCCGGGGCGCGACAGTTGCAAAGCCAGTTCAAAATATTCCGCATACGGTTCTTTATCGGCGTCAATAAAAATAAGGTCGAAAGGGCCGGCGCCTTCTTTTTTCATTTTGGGCAGTTCCTCAAGCGCATTGCCAACCCGTATGTTAACTTTATTGCCTAAGCCCGCATTTGAAATGTTGGCAAGGGCCACATCCGCATGATGCTGATCCAGCTCAAGCGAAATCAATTGCCCGCCTTCCTGCAACGCTCTGCCCAGCCAGATGGTGCTATAGCCGCCCAGTGTGCCGATCTCTAATATTTTTTTAGCATTACTGAGCCTCGCCAGGATATGCAAAAATTTTCCCTGGTTTTCAGAAATGCTGATTAAAGGAAGATCGCCGTCAATAATGGCCTGTTTGGTTTGCTGCAATGCGGCATCTTCCTTAACAAACAGGTTATTGATGAACTGGTCTACGGCGCCAAAAATATTTGTATCCATATTGATTACTTTCTTTTTTTCCTGTATTGTTTTTCCAGGTCAATGATCTCCACCTTCCTGAATTCAACCGGGTGACTTTCGCTTTGCAGTGAAATAAAACCGCTTTTCAGCAGTTGCCCGTCTTTCTTCATCATAGGATCATAATTGTTCACCGCACCTCCCCCTATCTGTGGCTTTTGATATACCAGCACGGTATCGCCGTTCACAATTTGCTGTATTACCGAATCACCCAGCACCAGCACTTCAGCTCTTACCCATTCTTCATTGCGAAATGTTTTTGAATTGGAATTGATACAATGTGGTGTAAATAATTTTCCATCCATTTCTACATTGGTACCGGGTGTGCACAGGTTGCAGGTTGTTCTTTCGCCGGTGGAGTCGCCGCCAAGCAACTGGTCTTCTATGGAAATAGGGAAGTCCTGGTCTTTAAGCATCGTGGAGGGCGGCTGGCAATGCAGCATGATACCGCTGTTCTTATACGCCCACCCCGGGCCGCCGTCAACCTGTTTGCCTACGAAACGGTATTCTACTGCAAGTAAATAATACGAATACGGCTTTTTATAAAAGATATGGCCAAACTGGTCGTTAAAGGAAGTATACTGATCGTAAGACACTACTAATTTTCCATCCTCCACGCGAAACGTGTTGCCGAAATTATCGTTCAGTTCATGCCCGCTGATCTTAACGGTCCAGCCCTTCAGGTTCCTGCCGTTAAAAAGCTGTTTCCATTTTCTTTTGTCCTGCGCAAAAGCGGTAACGGTGATCAGCGTAAAGATGAGTATCAGTAGTTTCTTCATTGGTGCAAGATAGTAAAAAGAGTGTGTTGGCAGAACAGGCAAATCTATCTGTGATCATCTGTGTAAATCCGTGCCATCCCCGACTTGGCCGAACGGGCAGGTATGAGAGTCTTTATCTTGGCATTTTAACTTATCCGGATGAATGAGTTCAAAGAAAACACATAGGCACAGCAGGCACATAGCCACACAATAAAAAACCCTGTGTGTACCCTATGATCCTTCTATGTGTTCCACCGGGTGTTTCTGTTCACATATTCACATCAGGCTTTTTTCAGGAACAGTTTATTTGCCGGAACAAGTTGTTTGGCGATGCCGGGTCCCTTGTAAAACACATCCAGCCAGTAACCGCCCGCTGCGTTAAAAAACTCCACTTTTATTTTATGGCGTCCTGCGTCTAATGTAATATTGCCGGCTTCTTCCGTTACGCCATGATCGCCATCATTGTTTACCACTTCTTTATTATTAATGAACAGTTTGCTGCCGTCATCCGATTGCGTAGAAAAACGGTATTTGCCGGGCGTATCAATTTGTATATAGCCATCGTATACCAGGCCAAAGGTTCGGTTACCTTTTTCAAGTAATGGCGTAATTGTTTTTTCGTCAACGGAAAATTCATAGCTGTTCCATTTTTTTGAAGGCGTAAGCTTTCCAAAGGAAGGCAGTTGTTTCCATCCCATGCCCTTGAAATAAGAAACATTCAGTCCGTTATCCATACCTGATCTCAGTATTCTGAAATAGGCCGCGGTTACTAAGCTTTCATTGCCTTTATTATCGAAGGCTTTTGCCTGCACCACCGTAGTGCTGTCAACAGCAAAGGGTTCTTTATATACAGGTGAGCTGCTGTCAGGAATATCGCCGTTTAAAGTATAGTGAATAACACTGTTGTCTGTCATGGCGTTCATCTTCACCGTGGCGGGTTCGTTAATGTATAGTCCGCCGGCCTGCTGGTATAAATTTCTTTTAGGGAATATTACGGGAGACGCGATCACTTCTTTTCCTTCCCATAAATTAGCCGGCTCGGCAAAACCTTCAAAGGCGGGCTTAATGGGGCGGCCGATCCATGCATAAGGTGGTGTAAGGTTAAAGGCGAATGCAATGGTGGCGGCAAGGTCATAAGTGTATACCTGCTGCTGAATTTTATAGCCTTTCTTTATGTCTTTACCGTGCAGTATCATGGCAATTTCCCCTTCTTCGGGCGTGGGTCCGCCATGCCCTTTGCCTATACCGCCATGGTCGGCAGTAATGATCACCAATGTGCTTCCTTCCATACTGGCTTCTTTAATGCCTTTCAATACTTCGCCTATCAATGAATCCGCTTTTGCCACTGCGGTATAGTATTGTGGTGTGCCATGTCCGTCGTGATGTCCTGCATGGTCAACATGATCTAAATGCACGAATCCGAAAGTGGGTTTTTTTGTTTTGATATAGCTGATGAAATCGGCTGCTGTGGAGTCTTCCGTTGAAAATTTTTTATCGTAGTTCACCGCCTGCTTTTCAAATAGTCTGCCGAAGCCGCTCCAGTGGTAAACCGCTCCAATTTCCGCATCCGGCTTTTGCTCCCGGATGATCCCGAAGATAGAAGGAAATATGCCTTCCTTTCCCGCTACTATGGGAGGAAGCGTATGATCATCTCTTTCCCAATCGTTATTAATTATGCCATGTTGTTCGGGACCCGCTCCCATGATCATAGAAGCCCAGTTCTGGCTGCTGGCAGTAGTTAATACGGTACGTACGTTCCATTTTACGGCGCCGCCGGCAATCATGCTGTCCATTACCGGCGTTGTAGCGTTGCGTATGCCGTCAGGGCTCATTCCATCCACTCCAATTACAATAACATGTTCTATACCTGCCGGGTAGCTTTCTGATCTTTGCGTTTGGCAGGCAACTAAAAAATAAATAATAAATGCGTAAAGAAGGGTTTCCTTTCTCATAAAGTGATTTTAAAAATGAAGTAGTGCGGAGTTTATACAGGCTATGCAAAAATACGTATGCAATATATCCAAAATGTTAACAAAGGCTAATCAAAAGGTTAAGTAATATTAAAGATAGGAAAAGAATTTAAAATAGGCGATATCATTTTTCTTGGTCAGATGGAGAAATATTTCCCGGAATTTCCTGCTGAAGCCGATATGTGTTGAGGATGGTAACTGGAGGAATAAACCGTTGTTTATCTTCAGGCTGCCGGTAAATTTTCATTACTGTTTCCATGCCTTCCACCACCTCGCCGAAAGCTGCGTAACCCAGTCCGTCTGTATTGTTTTTACCCCCGTAATCAAAGCCTGGTTCATCTTCCACACAAATAAAGAATTCCGATGTGGCAGTTCCCGGTTCGTTTCTTGCCATTGAAATCGTTCCCTTTTTATGGAGTATGCCCGTTTGTTGGGTAGACTCGTGCGGAACAGGGTTGAATTTACTTTTCAATTCCGGATTGGATTGCCATACACCTCCCTGTATGAGGTACGAATGCAGCGATCCGGTTACCTGGTTGTCTTTGCGCAGCACCCGGTAAAATGAACTATTATTAAAATAGCCGGAATCCATATTCCGGAGAAATGCCGATACGGTAGCCGGTGCTTTTTTCGGGTAAAGTTCCACTGTTATGTTTCCAAACTTTGTTTCAATTACCACTACGGGGTTATCGTATTCCTTTTGAGCAGTGCAGCCGGCAATTCCTCCGCATAGTATTATTGCAGTTATCCAGTAACCGGCAAAGCATATTTCTCTCCAACGGAAATACCTGTTTTTCATGGAAACAAATGTATCGTCTTTTACCAATACTATTGCTGCTGCATTTTGGCCGGATCACCAATAATATTGAACCAATCAGGGGGAGAAAAACTTTGTGGAAGCCGGCTATTGAATCACAGGTGAAACGTTCCTTGCGACGCTCCGTTCATCTGCATCGCACGGGCAGTATTGTAAATTCCGGAGTTTCAATATGCAGACAGGCCTACGGCCTTATCATTGAATTATTTTTGCATGTGGCACATCAAAATATTAATTAGCCGCTTGCCGACAGCCTCCTTCGAATTTTTTTTTGTGGTTTATGGTTGTATTCCGCTTCGAATTTGAATATTGTCCTTTGAGATTTATTTGGCTTTTGTTATTTGCTATTTGTTTCTTTGTATTCCTCCGGATTTAGTGCTTTATGCTTCGTGCTTTCCACTCCTACAATCTAAAAAATATCTTCTTCTTATATAAAAAATAGCAGAGTCCCCATTCCAATGCGAAAATGGTGAGGCAGGTAATCAGCTCCATTAGCAACTGAGGGAAGTGCGCCATGCCCATCAATCCATTGGTAACGGCGGCAACATAATCGTTAAACCACCTGCTGCCTACGATTTCAAAGAACAGATAAATGAAAATCGAATTCATGCCCACCACTGTAAAAAATAAAAGATGCTTACGGTGGTTGCGGATATCAATCCACCAGAAACATGCGGCCAATGCCAGCAGGCACCAGCCTAATGAAGCCAGTGTAAAGGATGTGGTGGCAATGCGTTTAATGATAGGCGTTATATGCAGCCAGTCTAAACCAAAACCTACTACCAGGCAAATCGCCGCCCAGATCAGTAGCTGCTTTGCTTTGTGGCCGCTTTCGCTTAGCAGCAGTTTTCCCGCCAGTGCTCCGGCAATGGTATGCACGGCTGTAGGAATACAATTAATGGCTACCCAGCCGCCACGGTTAATTTTATTCATTAACAGCAGGTCAACATAATTACCGAAGTTGTGCTGATCCGTAAAAGGCTGATCGAACCCCGGCACGTTGGTAAAGCGGTATAATGCTTCTGTGAGTAATAATATGCCCGCACAAATAATGATTTGTGTTTTAACGCTGAGCCTGAAGATCAGGAAAGCCACCAGCATGGTAAAAGAAAGCTGGGTTAATACATTCCAGAGCTCAAAAGCCAGCCCGTCTTTTTTTACGGCATAATCTAATACGCCCCAAAAAAACAGCCAGCCGCTTCTTCTCAATGCTTTGCGAAAAGATTGCATCCAGGGAACGCCGTTCTGCTGTTGTTTATGCAGGGAATAGGCCATAGCCGTTCCGGCAATAAACATAAAGCCCGGCTGTATCAGGTCCCAGAACCGGAGCCCGTTCCACTTATGGTGATCGAACTGTATGGTAATGGCATGCCACCAGCTTCCCTCTGCGGCGTTATTCAGCACATGGTATAATCCTGAAGCTTCCAGGGCTAGTAATACCATAATTAAGCCACGAAGGAAATCGAGCGAAAGCAGTCTTTTTTGTAACATTTGAAGTGATCCGTTAGGGATGAATGAAAATAATTCTGAAAAACTAAGTCAAAATTTTTTTTTTAACAAAAAAGCATAGACATTTGTGCCTCAATCATGAAAAATAATACAAATAAATACTGGTGGTGGCATACAAACTCT